>DATFSB010000001.1:0-4884 GCA_035262825.1 Gemmatimonadales bacterium
TCTCTTCATCGACGAGCTGCACACGCTGGTCGGGGCGGGGGCCGCCGAAGGCGCGGTCGACGCGTCCAACATGCTGAAGCCGGCGCTGGCGCGCGGCGAGCTGCAGTGCGTCGGCGCGTCGACGCTCAACGAATACCGCAAGTACATCGAGAAGGACGGCGCGCTGGAGCGCCGCTTCCAGACGGTGATCGTCGATCCACCGAGCGTCGAGGAGACGATCGAGATCCTCAAGGGGCTGCGCAAGCGCTACGAGGATCATCACCGGGTCGTGATTCCCGACACCTCCATCGATGCCGCGGCGAAGCTGTCGGAGCGCTACATCACCGATCGCTTCCTGCCCGACAAGGCGATCGACGTCATCGACGAGGCCGGGGCGCGCGAGCGGCTCGCCACGCAGGTGCCGCCGCCCGAAGTCGCCAAGCTGAAGGACGACCTCGAGCAGATCAGCCGCGACAAGGAAAACGCGGTCCGCGACCAGAACTTCGAGCGTGCCGCGGCGCTGCGCGATTCGGAGCGCGAGCTGCAGAGCGAAATCCGCCGCAAGCAGGACGAGTGGGAGCGCGAGCGCCAGACGAAGCGGCCGACCATCAGTGAAGAGCAGGTCGCCTTCATCGTTTCGCGCTGGACGGGGATCCCCGTGACGCGGCTGCAGGAAGCCGAGACCGCCCGCCTGCTGCGCATGGAAGACGAGCTGCACCAGAGCGTGGTCGGCCAGGATGAGGCGATCACGGTGATCTCGCGCGCCATCCGGCGCAGCCGCGCCGGGCTGAAGGATCCCAAGCGGCCGATCGGCTCGTTCGTCTTCTCCGGCCCCACCGGCGTCGGCAAGACCGAGCTGGCCCGGGCGCTGGCGCGCTTCCTGTTCGCCGACGCCAACGCGCTGATCCGCGTGGATATGTCGGAATACATGGAGAAGTTCTCGGTCAGCCGGCTGATCGGGGCACCGCCGGGATATGTGGGGTACGAGGATTCCGGCGCGCTCACCAAGGCCGTGCGGCGCAAGCCGTACTCCGTCGTGTTGCTCGACGAAATCGAGAAGGCGCACCCCGACGTCTTCAACATCCTGCTGCAGGTGCTCGACGAGGGTCACCTCACCGACAACTACGGCCGGGTGATCGACTTCAAGAACACCGTCGTGATCATGACCTCGAACGTCGGCGCGCGCGACATGCTCAAGGGCCGCACCCTCGGGTTCGCCCAGGGCGACTCGCGCGGCGATTTCGAGCGCATGGCGGAAAAAGTGAAAGAAGAGATCGGCAAGGTGTTCAACCCCGAGTTCCTCAACCGGCTCGACGACGTGATCGTGTTCCACCCGCTGACGCGGGCGCACATCGCGGCGATCGTGACGATCCTGCTGCGCGAAGTGCAGAAGCGGCTGAGCGAGGAGGAGCTCACCCTCAGACTCACCCCCGCGGCCAGCGACTTCCTGGTGGATCACGGCTACGACGAGCACTACGGGGCGCGGCCCTTGAAGCGCGCTGTGCAGAAATACGTCGAAGATCCCCTGTCGGAGAAGATCCTGGTCGGCGAGTTCGCGCGTGGGGACGAGATCGAGGTCGATGTGGCCCCCGACAAGGAGCGCCTGGCGTTCCGCGCGCTCTCCGGCACGAAGGCGTGATTCGCCGGCTACTTCTTCCAACACTGACCGTCGTCTCGATCCTCCTGGTTCCGCGCCCGGCGCGGGGCCAGGAGCAGACGGCGCCCGGCGGCATGCCCGACTCGGTGATCGCGCGCGGCATGAAGCGGGTGACGCAAGCCGTCGTGCTGCAGACGGCGGGACTCGTGCCGGGGCGCTTCACCACCTACCGCGATATCCAGCGCGCCATCCGCGCCCTGTATGCCACCGGTCAATTCGATAACGTGCGCGTCGATCAGGATACCACGAACGAGCGCCAGTTCCTGCTGATCCAGGTCCACGAGCGGCCGATCCTGATGCACTGGACGGTGCGCGGCGTGTCACGCCTGAGCGAAGGCACGGTGCGCTCCAAGGTCACCTTGTCCGAAGCGCGGCCGCTCGATCCTGCGGCCGTGGCGCGGGCGCGCGGCCGCATCGATTCCCTGTACCGCGCCCGCGGCTACTACCTCGCCCAGGTGAAGGTGCTGCAAACCTACGAGGCGGAGTCCACGCGCGTGCGCGTCGTGTTCGACGTCAACGAGGGCCGCCGCGTCGCGATCGCGCGCGTCACAGTGCAGGGCAACACACACTTCTCGGGCCCGTCCGTGGTCAAGGCGATGGCGACGCGCCCCGAAGGGTTCTGGTGGTGGCGCAAGGGCGAGTACGACGACGACAAGCTGCGCGGCGACATCCAGGAGCGGCTGCCGAAATTCTACGGGGAGCACGGCTTCGTCGATTTCCAGGTGCTCGACGACACGCTGCTCGTCAACGACTCCACCGGCAAGGCCGAGCTGGTGCTCAAGGTGAGTGAGGGCGAGCCCTATCACGTCGGGACGTTCGAGATCGTCGGCAACCGGCGCTTCTCGACCGACGAGCTGATGGCCCTGTACCCGTTCCGCAGCGAGCAGCACGCCGGCGTGCTGGCGACGGGCGGCGGGAAGCACGGTCCCGCGGTCTTTTCCCAGGCGAAGTGGGACGACGCCACGACCGAGCTGTACAGCCGCTACCACAACGAGGGCTACATCTACGCCCAGGTGCGCAACGACGTCCTCCGGCGCACCGGCGCGGACGGCAAGCCGATGGTCGACTTGCGCTGGGTCATCAACGAAGGCCAGCCCGCGATCATCAACAAGATCGAGATCGCGGGCAACGACATCACGCATGAGCGCGTGATCCGCGACGCCATCGTGCTGATTCCCGGCGACGTTTTCCGCCAGGACGCGCTGATCCGCTCGTATCAGAACATCTCGAACCTCGGGTTCTTCAACCAGCCGCTGCCGTATCCCGAAACTCCCCAGGCCAACGACCAGGGCGACGTCGACGTCGTCTTCCATGTCACCGAAAAGCACACCGGCAACGTGAACTTCGGCGCGTCGGTCGGGCAGGGCACCGGGCTCGGCGGCTTCCTCGGGCTCGAGGAGCCGAACCTGTTCGGCCAGGGGAAACGCGGCAAGTTCCAGTGGCAGTTCGGGAAGAACATCAACGATTTCGACGTGTCGTTCACCGATCCGGCGATCCGGGAAACCCGCATCTCCGGGACCTTGGACGCGCATAATACGCGGCTGCGCTACAACATCGCCGACCTCGGGCAGCTGCGACGGCGCGGTGCGAGCCTGCAGTTCGGCTTCCCAGTGTTCCACGATCGCTACGCCCGGCTGTTCGTGTCGTATGGACTGGACGAGCAGACGGTTCGGAATTCGACCAACCAGGCCTTTGGCTCCGTGTTCAACTGCAATAACTGCCTGCGCTCCACGTTCGGCGTCTCGCTGATGCGCGACAACCGCATCGGCATGCCGTTCGCGACCGCCGGCACGATGGCCAACGTCGGCCTCTCGCAGAGCGGTGGCCCGCTGGGCGGCAACGGCAACTTCCAGCGCGTCGATCTCGAGGGACACTGGTACGCACCGCTCGCCATCCTCGGCGGCAAGGGCGGCCTGGCGGGAGGCGGCATCCCGGTCGTGCTCGGGCTGTCCACGCGGTCGGGCTTCGTGTTCGGAAATTCTCCCTTCTTCGACCAGCTCTTCAGTATGGGCGGAACACAGTACGGGATTCCGCTGCGCGGCTACGACGAATTCTCGATCACCCCTCTGGGGTATAACCCGACCGCCAACGCGACCGGGGCGGCCGCGTCGTCGTTCGGCAAGTCGTACTTCCTGATGACCGGGGAGATCGGGCTGCGCGTGTCCCAGATGTTCTATGTCAATGCCTTCTACGACGCCGGGAACCTCTGGGCCCGGGCCGTCGACTGGAACCCCACCCGGCTGTTCCGCGGGGCGGGGATCGGGGTCGATGTGATCTCCCCGCTCGGCCCCCTCGGCCTCGACCTCGCCTACGGCTTCGACCGGGTCAACGCACTCGGCCAGCCGGCACCGGGCTGGAAACTGCACTTCAAACTCGGCAATTTCTTCTGATGTCCCTTTTCCACGGAGCGTGTATGCGGCGGGCAGTAGTGGTGTGTCTGACCCTGGGGATCGTGGGTCCGGTGATAGCGCAGGGCCAGTCGACGACCGGCGGGCGTTCGACGACCGGTGCGGCGGCGAACGCCGGACCGCAGCGGGTCGCGTTCATTCGCTCGCGGGCGATCCTCGACAGTACGCCGGGGTACACGGCCGCGGAATCGACCTTCGCGCGCGAGTTCCAGGGAATGCGCGACGAGGTGCAGAAGCTGCAGCAGCAGCTCGACTCCGCCGTCCAGTCGTTCGATCAGGCGTCGATCGCGCTCTCCCCGGCGGCCAAGGACGCGAAGCGCCGCGACCTGCAGCAGATGCAGGACCGCATGAATCAGCGGTCCAGCGAGCTCGATTCCCGCGCCCGGGCGCGCAACCAGGAGCTGCTCGGACCCTTCCAGCAGCGCATCAACACCATCATTCAGGGGATGCGCGCCGAAGGGAACTACAGCTTCATCTTCGACGCCGACGCGCAGAACAACAGCATTGTTGCGGCCGATCTCTCGCTCGACCTGACCTCCAGAGTCATCGCGCGAGTGCGGGCGGCCGGGCCCTGACGGGGCAGCTCGCATGAGCGCGGAGCCGCGTCGCTCGCTGTCGGCGGCGGAGGTCGCCGCGCTGACGGGCGGGCGTCTCGTGGGACCCGCCGATACGCACGTCGCTGCGATCGCGCCGCTGGAACGGGCCGGTCCCGGCGACCTGTCGTTTCTTGTCAGTGGCCGGTACCTCCCCTACTTTGAGCGCTCGCGCGCGTCGATCGTGCTGTGCGCCGAGGCGCTCGCGACCGCAGCGGGAGGAGCCACCGCCCGCGTGATCGTGCAG
>DATFSB010000002.1:0-18920 GCA_035262825.1 Gemmatimonadales bacterium
GTGTGGGTGCGCTGCTTCGATTCCGATGTACGACACATCCGCGCTACCCAGCTGCGGCGCGACGCCGATCTCTCGAGCGACGACCACGTCGAGCTGCTGATCGACTCCTTCAACGATCATCGCAGCGCCTTCGTTTTCGGAACCAATCCCAACGGCGCCATGTGGGACGCCCAGTTCTCCGGCGTCGACCACCTGAATGCGAGCTGGAACGGCGTTTGGGACGTTACGGTCGCGCGCGACACGCTGGGCTGGACGGCGCAATTCACGATTCCCTTCCTCGCGCTGCGGTTTCGCCCTGGCGCCTATCCCGCCTTCGGATTCAACGTCCGCCGCTTCATCCGGCGCAAGAACGAAGAGGACCTGTGGCGCTCCTACGGGCGGGCTCAGGGCCTCTACCTCCTTAATAAGGAAGGGACGATTACCGGGCTGAGCGGCCTGCGCCGCCCCCACGACTTCGAGCTCTACCCATATGTGCTGGGCCGAGTCGTGCAGGCCGAGCACGA
The DNA here is from genome assembly GCA_035262825.1 of Gemmatimonadales bacterium. GTDB lineage: Bacteria > Gemmatimonadota > Gemmatimonadetes > Gemmatimonadales > GWC2-71-9 > DASTHG01. The sequence goes on from DATFSB010000002.1 coordinate 504, forward strand.
CAGCCTCGGCGCGCGCAGCGCCGGGGGTTACTTCGGCGGCAAGTCCGGGATCGATGCGAAGCTCCCGCTCAGCCCGACCCTCACGGCCGACCTGACCGCCGGCACCGACTTCGCCCAGGTCGAAGCGGACCAGCAGGTGATCAACCTCACCCGTTTCCCCGTGTTCTTCCCGGAGAAGCGCGAGTTCTTTCTCGAGTCGAGCGGGCTGTTCGACTTCGGCACACCGGAGCGTTTCCTGCTCTTCTACTCGCGCCGTGTCGGGCTCGACACAGCCGGCGCACCGGTCCCGATTCTCGCCGGGGGCCGCGTGTACGGCCGGCTGGGGGCCTGGAAGGTCGGAGTCCTCGACGCCCAGACGGGGCACGGCGACGAGGCGAACGACGCCGTCTTGCGGGTGCAGCACGACCTCTTCGACCGCTCCTACATCGGGGCGGTCGCGACGCTCCACGCACCCACGAACGGCGGCGGCCCCGAGCGGTCGGGCGGACTGGACATCGACCTGCCGCTGCTCGTGCACGGCGCCAACCTCGAGCCCAAACTGTACGTGGCGGCGAGCCAAACTCCCGGGGTTCGAGGGACGCCCATGGCCTGGCGCGTCTCGACCGATAATCCCAACGACCTGTTCGACAACTTCGCCTCGCTCTATCGCATCGACGCTGGCTTCAACCCGGCGCTCGGCTTCGTACGCCGCACCGGGATCTGGGAGACGACGGGACACGTCGACTTCATGCCCCGGCCCGGGATCCTCGGCATTCGCCAGCTCGATTTCACCGTCCCGATTCCGAGCTGGGACATCATCGCCAACGAGTCCGGCACCCCGCTGCGCTCCGGCGATTGGCAAACGGCGTGGTTCGAGTGGCGCATCTTCGGCGGCGACCGACAGAACGGCGACCACTTTGAAGTCAACCTGCAGCGACTGATGGATGCTCCCACCGACACGTTCACCCTGTTCCCCGGCGTGGCGGTGCCTCCGGGGCGGTACTGGTGGTCGCGCACCGAGCTGCAATACGAAATGAGCCAGGGGAGTCCGTTGAGCTTCGGCGCGTTCGTGAACTGGGGGCCGTTCTACGGCGGGCGCAGCACCGACCTCGAGCTGACCGCGGCCTGGCGGGGCGGCGGTCATATCATCCTCGGCAGCGATCTCACGCGCACCACGGCCCGACTCCCCGCCGGACGGTTCACCGCGGTGCTGTCGGCGAACCGCATCGAATACGACTTCAACACCCGCGCGAGTCTGCTCGCCTTCGTGCAGTACGACAACGAAAGCGAGCGGGTGGACTTCAATATTCGCTTCCACTGGATCCCGGTGATCGGAGACGATTGCTACGTCGTGTGGAACTCAGGGTATACGACGGACTCCCAGGCTCCATCCCGGTTCCCTGCTGCGCGGGCGCTCGCCCGCCCGCTGAACGGGGCGTTCGTGGTCAAGCTCGTCCACCGCCTGACGCCATGATCGCGCCGGATATTCGCCGGCTGTTCCTCACCCGCACCGTACGGCTGTTCGCCTATGGCGCCCTGTCCGTCATCCTCGTGGTTTACCTCACGTCGCTCGGCCTCAGCCCGGGCCAGGTCGGCGCGCTGCTGACCCTGACCCTCGCCGGCGACACAGCGGTTTCGCTGTGGCTGACGACGCGCGCGGACCGGTTGGGACGGCGCCGTATGCTGGTGGTGGGGGCGATCCTGATGGCGGCGGCGGGCCTGGCTTTCGCGGCGACGCGGAATTTTCTGCTGCTCACGATCGCCGGCACGATCGGCGTCATCAGCCCCAGCGGCAATGAAGTCGGACCGTTCCTGCCGATCGAGCAGGCGGCGCTGTCCCAGGTCGTGCCCGCCGCCCGCCGCACCGGGGTGTTCGCGTGGTATACGCTGGCGGGGTCGCTGGCCACCGCCACGGGCTCGCTCGCGGGCGGGTTCCTGTCCCACGCGCTGGGCAGCTACCGCCTCGTCATCCTCGGCTACGCCGCTGTCGGTCTGGTGCTCGCCGGCGTCTTCGCTCGCTTGTCTGCGGTCGTGGAGGTGCCGGCAGCGGCGCCCGCCAGCGCTCCGGCATCAGGTCTCGGTGAATCCCGCGGGATCATTCTCAAACTCGCGGCGCTGTTCGGTCTCGATGCCTTCGCCGGCGGATTCGTCGTCCAGAGCCTGGCCGCCTACTGGTTCTATCAGCGCTTTGATGTGAACCCGGCGACGCTGGGGACGATTTTTTTCGGGGCGAACGTCTTCGCCGGAATATCGGCGCTGCTGGCGTCGCGGCTTGCGGTTCGCTTCGGGCTGGTGCGTACGATGGTGTTCACCCACTTGCCGTCCAACATCCTGCTGATGCTCGTGCCGCTGATGCCGACATTGTCGCTCGCCGTGCTGGTGCTGCTGCTGCGCTTCAGCATCAGTCAGATGGATGTGCCGACGCGCCAATCGTACGTCATGGCAGTGGTGCGCCCCGATGAGCGGTCCGCCGCCGCCGGGATCACGGGCGTGGCACGAACGACGGGAGCCGCCCTCGCACCGGTCTTCGCCGGGTGGATGTTGGCGCGGCCGGCCTGGATGAGCGTGCCGTTCCTGCTCGCCGGTGGGTTGAAGGTCGTCTACGATGTGTTGTTGTATCGGGGCTTCGTCGCCAGGCGGCCCTTGGAGGAACCGGTGCCGCACTAATTCACAGCAGCGAGATTTGTTGCAAAGCCGCAACACTTTTTGCATACTCCGTTCGCCAAATGATTGTACCATCGGCGCAACACCCTGGCATAGAAGCTGCCAGCGCGTTCAACAACCCCACGACAGTCCCCTGTCAGGAAAACACTGATGAGACGCTTCGGCCGTCCGCTCACATCCCTCGCGATCTTTGCGCTGGCTTCCCTGTTGTGGACGTGCCACGGCGATTCCGGCACCAATCCCCCCGGTCCCGCCACCTCTCTCACCTTCACGACATCGCCTGCAGGGGTGACAGCCGGCGTTCAAATCGCGACGCTGACGGTCACGGCGCTCGACGCCGGCGGTCACACGGCGACGGGCTTCGCGAGCGCGATCACGGTATCGATCAGCGCGGGGACCGCGGGTGCGACGCTCTCCGGAACGACGACGGTCAACGCCTCCAGCGGCGTAGCCAGCTTCACTTCGTTGAGCATCGACAAGAGCGGCTCGGGCTTCACGCTCCAGGCGACGGCGTCGGGGCTCACGTCCGGGACGAGCCAGAGCTTCAGTGTGGCCGCCGGTCCTGCGACGCAGCTCGCTTTCTCTACACAACCGTCGGGCGCCAAAGCCGGCGTCGCGATCGCTCCCGCGGTCAAGGCGACGGCACAGGACGCCCTGGGAAATACCGTCACGGGCTTCACCGGCACCGTGACGGTCGCGATCACGCCGGGCACGGGGACGGCCGGCGCCACGCTGTCGGGAACGGCGGCGGTGGCAGCCACCGCCGGCGTCGCTACGTTCCTGAATCTGAGCATCGATAAGGCCGGGGCGGCGAGCCTCGGGACCGGCTACACGCTTTTGGCCACAGCGTCGAGCCTTGCCTCGGCGACGAGCGATCCATTCGACATCACGAGCGGCAATGCGAAGCAGCTGCAGTTCACCTCGCAGCCGACGGCCACGGCCGCGGGCGAGGGGTTCGCGCCGCTGGTCGAGGTGAGCGCCTTCGATTCCGTCGGCAACCTCGTGACGACGTTCACGGGGAACGTGACGCTTGCGATCGGCACCAACCCGGGCGGATCGACGCTCGCCGGAACGAAGGTGGTCGCTGCAAACAACGGGGTCGCGACGTTCCCCGGTGTCTACCTGGACAAGGTCGGCTCGGGCTACAGCCTCTCCGCCTCCTCGTCGGGACTGACCGGCGCCACGAGCGGTGCCTTCGATGTGACAGCGGGGTCCGCGGCGCGACTCGTCTTCACGACGCAGCCGGTGACCACGACCGATGCGGCGCCGATCGCGCCGGCGGTACGCGTCACCGCCCGCGACGCATTCGGCAATCTCGCCGACGGATTCGCTGGCAACGTGACGATGACGATCGCCCAGAATCCCTCGGCCGGCGTGTTGGGGGGCACGACGACGCTCGCCGCATCGCTCGGCGTCGCTTCGTTCGCCGATCTGACGATCGACAAGGCCGGTGCCGCATACCGGCTGGCCGCCAGCGCTTCCGGCGTGGCGTCCGATACCAGTGCCGTGTTCGACATCGTCGCGTCGACGGCCGCCAAGCTGGTCTGCACCGTCCAGCCGACCAACACGACGGCCGGCAGCGCGATCACTCCCGCGATTCAGGTCAGCGCGCGCGACGCGTCGAACCAGCTCGTCACGAGCTTCACGGGCAGTGTGACGATCGCAATCGGCACCAATCCCGGCGGCGGCACACTCAGCGGTACGACGACCGTCAGCGCGGCAGCCGGCGTAGCCACGTTCTCGGGGTTGAGCATCGACAAGAGCGGCAGCGGCTACACGCTGACCGCCACCGCGACCGGGCTGCAATCAGCCAACTGTGGCCCGTTCAACATCACGAGCGGCACGGCGTCGCAGCTCGCGTTCACAGTGCAGCCCAGCAACGTCGCCGCCGGCAGCGCCATCATGCCGCAGGTGGAAGTCACCGCCCACGACGCGCTCGGCAACGTCGCCACCGGTTTCACCGGAATGGTCACGATCGCAATCGCCAACAATCCTTCCGGCGGGACGGTGACGGGCACGCTGTCAGTCGCCGCCGTGGCCGGCGTGGCGTCGTTCTCCAACCTGCATATCAACAACGCCGGGTTGGCATACACCCTGAGCGCGTCGGCCACCGGTCCGACGGGCGCCACCAGCGCCGCGTTCGACGTGACGGCGGGTCTATCGAGCCATCTTGTGTTCTCCGGCCAGCCCACGACGACGGTGGCCGGGGCCTCCATTGCTCCCGCGGTCACGGTGACCGCGAAGGACGGCTCCGGAAACACCGATCCGTCCTTCACTGGCAACGTGACGCTCACGATCACCTCGGGCAGCGGCACCGCCGGAGCCACGCTCTCGGGCACGAAGACGGTCGCGGCGGTTGCCGGTGTGGCCACCTTCTCCGATCTCGCGATCGACAAGATCGGCACCGGCTACACGCTTTCGGCCACCGCCACGGGATTGTCGGGCACGACGAGCACCGCCTTCACCATCAGCGCCGGGATCGCGGCACGGCTCGCGTTCACGACACAACCCGCCTCCGCCGCCGCCGGTGCTTCGCTCGGCACGATCCAGGTCACCGCGCAGGATGCTCAAGGCAACCCGGTCCAGAGCTACACCGGCAGTGTCAGTGTCGTGATCGGGAACAACCCCGGCGGTGGGGCGCTGTCGGGAGTGACGACGGTGAGCGCGGTCGCAGGTGTGGCCACTTTCAACGGCTTGAGCATCAACAAGGCGGGCGTGGGCTACACGCTCTCCGCCTCTGCCGGGGCACTGACCGGGGCGACGAGTACGCCGTTCACGGTCAGCTCGGGTGCCGCGGCGACGCTCAGCTTCACCGTGCAGCCGTCCAATGCCACGGCCGGCGCGGCGATCGCACCGGCGATTTTGGTCTCGGCGCACGACGCCTTCGGTAACGCGGTCCCGTCGTTCGCCGGCACCGTGACGATCACGATCGCGGCCAATCCGGCAAGCGGTGTGCTCTCGGGTACGTCGGCGGTGGCCGCCTCGGCTGGCGTCGCGACGTTCACGAACCTGAGCATCGACAAAGCGGGGATCGGTTACACCCTGTCCGCCGGCAGCGGCGCGCTGACGGGGGTCACGAGCGCGCTCTTCAACATCGGACCGGCGGCCGCCACGTCGCTGAGCTTCACCGCCCAGCCCACGACCGCGACAACCAACGCCAACATCTCCCCGGCGGTGAAGGTCACGGTGCACGACGCGCTGGGCAACGTCGCCACCGGTTTCAACGGCAACATCACGGTGGCGATCGGCGCCAACCCGGGCGGTGGGGCGTTGTCGGGTACGCGCACCCTCGCCGCGGTGAACGGCGTCGCGACCTACCAGTCGCTGAGCATCAACAACGTCGGGACCGGTTATACGTTGACCGCGGCAGCCGGCGGGCTCAGTGGCACCACGAGCGCCGCGTTCGACATCATCCCCTCGGTCGGCACGCATCTGTTCTTCACCGTGCAGCCGCCCGATCCTGCGACGGCCGGAGCCTCCCTCTCCCCTTCGATCGTCGTGGTGGCGCGCGACGCCTCCGGGCTTACGGCGGCGAGCTTCACAGGGAACGTCACCCTGGCGATCACTGGGGGAACCGGGGCGCCGGGCGCCACGCTGTCCGGCACGGCCACTGTGGCAGCGGTCGCGGGCGTGGCCACCTTCTCCGGCTTGTCGATCGACAAGGCCGCCGTCGGGTACAAGCTCACGGCCAGCGCCTCGGGCCTCACGTCGGCGGCGAGCGCGTTCTTCACGATCAATCCGGGGACGGCCACGCAGCTGAGCTTCACGCTGCAGCCCTCCACGACGACGATGGCGACGGCCATCACCCCGAAGGTCGAGGTCACCGCCCGCGACGCTCGCGGGAACACCGCCACGGCGTTCACCGGCACCGTCACGATCGCCATCGCGGCGAACCCGGGGAGCGGCGTGCTGGGCGGTACGCTGAACGTCGCCGCGGTGAACGGAGTGGCCTCGTTCTCCAATCTGACGATCAGTCAGGCGGGGAACGGGTATACGCTGTCCGCCGCAGCGAGCGGTCTCACGGGGGCGACGAGCGCCGCCTTCGACGTCACGGCCGCCCGTGCGACACAGCTTGGCTTCTCAGTGCAGCCGTCATCGGTGACGGCGGGGGCGACTATCGCACCGGCCGTGAAAGTGACGGCGCGCGACGCGACCGGCGGCGTCGCCACGGGCTTCAGCGGCGCCGTGACGTTGTCGATCTCCGCGGGAACCGGCACGACGGGGGCGATTCTCTCCGGCACGGTGACGGCGAATGCCGTCGCAGGCGTCGCCACGTTCTCCAATCTGAGCATCGATAACAGCGGCACCGGCTACCGGCTCGCCGCCGTCGCCGCCGGGGTTTCCGGCGCGACCAGTACGGCGTTCACCGTGAACCCGGGCGCCGCGGCGCGCGTGGCGTTCACCGTGCACCCGGGATCGGCCGTTTCAGCCGTGATCATCCCCGGCGCCACCGGACCGACAATCCAGGCGACGGTACGCGACGCGCTGGGGAACCCGGTCAAGACCTTCAACGGAAACGTGACGATCGCAATTCTCGCGAACCCGGCGGGCGGCGTGCTGTCGGGGACGACGACCGTCGCGGCCGCCAACGGCGTGGCCAACTTCAATGATCTGGCGATCGACAAAGCGAGCTCAGGCTACCGGCTCGGCGTCAGCGCGACCGGCCTGGCTCCCGACACGAGCGTCGGGTTTGGTGTCAGCGCGGGCCCGGCAGTCTCACTGCTGTTCACCGTGCAGCCATCCAATGCCACCGCGGGCGCCTCGATTTCGCCCGCCATCCGGGTGACCGCGTTCGACGCGCAGGGCAACCAGGCGACGGGGTTCACCGGGAACGTGACGCTGGCGATCGCCAACAACCCGGGGGGCGGCGCGCTGACCGGGATCACCACAGTCGCTGCGGCGAACGGCGTCGCGGTGTTCAACGGGTTGAGCATCAGTCTTGCAGGCATCGGCTACACACTGCAGGCCACAGCCGCCGGGTTGGTCCCCGTGACCAGCGTGGCGTTCAACATCAATTGAATTGCGGGTGACGGGTGTCAGGTGGTAAGTGTCCTTACCACCTGGCACCTACCACCTAACCCCTAACACCTGTGGTGCCGAGTCCACACTCGCACCACGGAAGCGGCCACAACTTCAATAACGATCGGGACTTGTCAGTCTGTTTCGGACTGGACAGGTAGTTCCGGTGAGGTAGCTTGGGTCTCCCCAAGCACAAACAACTGTCTTCTCGCTCGAGGGATCGGTATGCGAACTTTTTTGTCCGCCGCTCACTATGTCGCACGCCCATTGGCGGTCACGTGCCTGTCCCTGATCCTGTTCTCTTGCCATTCAGATACCACGGCGCCGCCCCCGAATCCGACGAGTCTCCAGTTCACCGTCCAGCCGGCGAACACTGACGCCGTCTCGAACCTGGCGGCGGTGAGCGTCTCGGCCCTCGATGCCTCGGGGCACGTGCTCACGAGCTATACGGGGCCGGTGACGGTGTCGCTCGCGACCAACCCCGGCGGCGCGACGCTCACCGGCACCAAGACGCAGAATGCGACCAGTGGTGTGGCGGTGTTCACGGGCCTCAACATCAACCGTCCGGGATCCTACACCCTCGGCGCCGCGGCCTCGGGACTTACTACCACGAGCGCTGCGTTCACGATTGTTCCCGGACCCGTCAACACGTTCGTCTTCGTCGTGCAGCCGAGCAATGCTACCGCCGGCACGTCCATCGCTCCCGCCATTCAGGTATCGGCACATGACGCCGCGACGAACGTCGTCACGACGTTCAACAACAACGTGACGATGACGATCGGCACGAACCCCGCCGGGGGCACTCTGTCGGGGACGGCGACGGTCGCGGCCTCCGCGGGAGTCGCGACGTTCGCCAACCTCAGCATCGATAAGGCGGGGACCGGTTACAAGCTGACGGCGACCGGCGGGACGGGGAGCGGGCAGAGCAACGCGTTCAACATCACCGCCGCCGCCGCCACGCAGCTCGTGTTCACCACGCAGCCGGTCGCGACCGCCGCCGGCTCCAACATCTCCCCCGCCATTGTCGTCACGGCTCAGGATCAGTTCAACAACCCCGCCACGAGCTTCGCGAATGCGATCACGATCGCGATCACGGGCGGCACCGGGAAAGCCGGGGCCACGCTCTCCGGCACGAAGACCGTCACGGCCGTGAATGGTACGGCGACGTTCTCGACGTTGAGCATCGACAGTGCGGGGACCGGGTACACGCTGTCGGCGACCGCGACCGGGTTGGTCGGCGGGTTCGCGAGCGCGACGTTCAACATCACTCCCGGTGCCGCGACGCTGCTCGTCTTTACGAGCCAGCCGACGAGCGCCACCGCCGGCGCCAATATCGCGCCGGCGATCGTGGTGACGGCGCGGGACGCCAAGGGCAACACGGCGACGGCCTTCACCGGCTCCGTCACGCTGGCGATCGGCACCAACGCCGGGGGCGGGACGCTCAGCGGCACCGTGACGGCCAGTGCCGCCGCCGGCGTCGCGTCGTTCTCGACCATCAACATCAACAAGAGCGGCATCGGCTACACGCTGACGGCAGCATCGGGCGCGCTCACCGGGGCCACGAGCAATTCCTTCAACATCAACGCCGGTGCGGCAACGAAGCTGACGTTCAGCAATCAGCCGACCAACTCGCTGGCCGCGGCCACGATCAACTCCGGCACCGGGGTCACGGTGACGGCGCAGGACGCGCTGGGGAACACCGACCTCACCTACACCGGCAATGTCACGGTGGCGTTCGGCACCAACGCCGGCAGCGGCACGCTTTCGGGAACCTTGACGGTGGCCGCCGCGGCGGGCGTCGCGACGTTCGGGAACCTGAGCATCAACAAGGTGGGAACCGGCTACACCCTCGCGGCCACCGCCACGGGACTCACGAACACGATCAGCTCCGGATTCAACATCATCAACAGCGTGGCGACGCACCTGGTGTTCACCCTGCAGCCCGGCAACACCGTCGCGGGCGCCACGATCGGCACCGTCACGGTGACGGCGCTCGATGCGTCGAACAACGTGGCCGCGGACTTCACGGCGGCCGTCGCGGTCGCGATCGGCACGAACGCGGGCGGTGGCACGCTCTCCGGCACCGCTTCCGTCAGCGCCGTCGCGGGCGTCGCTACGTTCTCCACCCTGAGCATCAACAAGACGGGCGTCGGCTACACGCTGGCCGCGTCGGCGGGCGCCCTGACCGGCGCCACGAGCAGCGGCTTCAACATCACCCCGGGCATCGCCACGCACCTGGCGTTCTCCGCCCAGCCGACCAACGCCACGGCCGGAGTGGCGATCGCGCCGTCGGTCGTGGTCAACGCGCTCGACGCCAACAACAACATCGCCACGGCCTATACGGCCAACGTCGTTGCCGCGATCGGCACCAACGCCGGCGGCGGCACGCTGTCGGGGACCAGCTCCGTGGCGGCGGTGGCGGGGGTGGCGACGTTCTCGAATCTCAGTATCAACAAGTCCGGCAGCGGCTACACGCTGCACGCGACCTCGGGCAGCCTCACCGACGCGACGTCGAGCGGCTTCAGCATCAGCGCCGCGGCGTTGAGCCAGCTGATCTTCTCGTCCGAGCCGGTCGCGACCCAGGCCGGCTCCAGTATCGCTCCAGCCGTCGCGGTCTCGGGAGAGGACGCGTTCGGCAACCTCGTCACGACGTTCACAGGCAACGTGACGGTCGCCATCGGAACGAACGGCGGCTCGCCGTCCCCAGGGACGCTCTCGGGCACGGCGACGCAGGCCGCTGTCGGCGGCGTGGCGTCGTTCAATAACCTGAGCATCGACAAGTCCGGCAGCGGCTACACGCTGGCCGCCACCGCGACGGGTGCCACCGCCGCCGCGAGCAACGCGTTCGACATCACGGCCGGGGCGGCCACCAAGCTCGCCTTCTCCGTGGGGCCGGCGGCGAGCACGACGGCGGGTACCGTGATTGCTCCGCCGATCACCGTCGTGGCACAGGATGCGTTCGGGAATACCGTCGCGAGCTTCACCGGCAACATCGCGATGGCGATCGGCACGAACCCCGGCACGGGGAATCTCGCGGGGACGACCTCGATCGCCGCGGTGGCGGGCGTCGCCACGTTCTCGAACCTCAGTATCGACAAAGCAGGTACTGGCTACACCCTCGCCGCGTCGTCGGGTGCATTGACCAACGCGACGAGCGGCGCGTTCAACATCATCGCCGGTACGGCGACGAAGCTCGCGTTCACCGTCGAGCCGGTGAACACGATCGCCGGGGCGGGCATTGCGCCCTCCGTAGCGGTGTCGGCGCAAGACGCGCTCGGCAACACCGATCCAACGTTCACCGCGAGCGTGACCGTCGCCATTACGGGCGGCACCGGGAAGGCAGGGGCCAACCTCGGCGGCACGCTGTCGCACGCGGCGGTGGCCGGCGTGGCGACGTTTGCGGGACTCACGGTGGACAGCTCCGGCACGGCCTACACGCTGACGGCCACCGGCGGGAGTCTCACCAACGGGACGAGCGCGACGTTCGACATCACCGCCGGCGCGGCGACCCAGCTGCTGTTCGGCGGGCAACCCACGACCGCGGCGGCGGGCGCGGCGATCACGCCGACCGTGACCGTCATCGCCAAGGACGGCCAGGGGAACATCGATCCGAGCTTCACCGCGACCGTCACGCTGACGGCGGCGGTGAACCCCGGCGGCGCCACGCCGTCGAACGCGTCGGTGGCGGCCGTGGCCGGCGTCGCCACGTTCTCGAGCCTGTTCCTCGACAAGGTGGGGACCGGCTACAAGCTGCAGGCGACGGGCGGAGCCCTGACGTCGGCGCAGTCGAACGCGTTCAACATCACGCCGGGTGCCGCGGCCCACGTCGCGTTCACCCAGCAGCCGACGCAAGTGACGGCATTCGCGAATATCAGTCCGGCCGTCAAGGTGACGGTGCAGGATGCGTTCAACAATACGGTCACGAGCTTCGCCAACAACGTCTCGGTCGCGATCGGGAACAACGCAGGCGGCGGAACGCTCGGCGGCGGGCAGTCGAAGGCCGCGATCGCCGGCATCGCCACGTTCCCAGGGCTGAACATCGACGCCACGGGGAACGGCTACACGCTGACGGCGACTGCGGCCGGGTTGCCGCTGGCGACGAGCGCGGCGTTCAACGTCATCCCGTCGGTGGCGACGCGGCTGTTCTACACGGTGCAGCCCCTGGATGGGACCGCCGGTGGATCCACGATCGCTGTGACGGTCGAGGCGCGGGATGCCTCGGGCCAGTTGGCGTCGAGCTTCACCGGCACCGTCACCCTCGGCATTACGAGCGGGACGGGTGCCCCGGGTGCGGTCCTCAGCGGGACCAATACGGCCGCGGCGGTCGCGGGGGTAGCGACGTTCTCCGGCTTGAGCATCGACAAGAGCGGGATCTACAAGCTGACTGCCACGGATAATCCGGACGGGGTGACCCCGGCGATCAGCAAGTTCTTCACGATGGCACCCGACGTCGCGACGCACCTGGTGTATACGGTCCAGCCCTCCACGATCGGGGCGAACCTCCCGATCAGCCCGCAGATCGAGCTGACGGCGCTCGATGCGAACAACAACCTCGCGACGAGCTTCACCGGCAATGTGACACTCGCCATCAACAACAACCCGGGCAGCAGCACGCTCGGCGGCACCACAACGAAGGCGGCAGTGGCCGGGCTCGCGACGTTCGGCGATATCAGCCTCAATAACCAGGGGACCGGCTACACCCTGGACGCCACCTCCTCGCTGCCGACGGCGACGAGCAATGGGTTCGACGTGACGTTCAGCACGGCGAGTCATCTCGTGATCACGGCCCAACCCGCGACCACCACCGCCGGGGCGACGATTTCCACCGTCACCGTCGAAGCACGGGACGCGTCTGGAACGACCGTGCTGACCGGCTTCACCGGGAACGTGACGGTGCAGATCACCGGCGGCACCGGTACCTCGGGAGCCACACTCTCAGGAACCTTGACGAAGGCCGCCGTGGCGGGCGTGGTGAGCTTCAGCGATCTCAGCATCGACAAGAAGGGGAGCGGCTATCGCTTGTCGGTTACGGCGGCCACGCTAACTGGAGCGACGACCAGCTCGTTCGCCATCAACCCCGCGGCAGCCTCACAGGTGTCGTTCACCGTCGATCCGCCCTCGCCGGCAGCATCGGGTGTCGCCATGGCGCCGCCGATCCTAGTCGAGGTCGAGGATGCGTTCGGCAACCGGGTCACGACGTATAACGGGACGGTGACGGTCGCGTTGTTCTCCAACCCGAACAACGGCACGCTGTCCGGGTCGACGTCGGCAACGGTCGGCAACGGCCAGCTGTCGAACGGCATCGCGACGTTCAGCGATCTCAGCGTCGACGCCGCGGGAGGAGGATACCGGCTGCAGGCAACCGGGACCGGGCTCGCGACCGGAGACATCAGCACCGCGTTCCAGATCACGGCGGGGATTGCCGATCACCTGGTCTTCACGGTGGCGCCGAGCAACCGCACCGCCGGACAGAACATCTCGCCGCAGATCAAGGTCACGGCGTTCGATGCGCTGGGCAACGTCGTCACGTCGTTCGCGAGCAACGTGGACATCGCCATCACCTCCGGGACCGGTACCCCGGGCGCTACGCTCTCGGGCACCACGACGCAGGCGGCCGTGGGCGGTGTCGCAACGTTCTCCGGCCTGAGCATCGACAAGGCCGGTGCGAGTTACACGCTCTCGGCCACGGCCAGCGGCGTGACGGGCACGACGAGCGCGACGTTCAACATTTCGCCGGCGGCCGCCACGCAGCTGGTGTTCACGGTGCAGCCGAGCAACACCGCGGCGAACGGCTCGATTACGCCCCCCGTCGAGGTCACGGCGGAGGACGGGTTCGGGAACGTCGACACCACCTACAGCGCCAACATCACGATGGCGATGGGGACGAACGCGGGTGGTGCGGGCAGCGTGCTCTCAGGCACGAAGGTCGTGGCGGCGTCGCACGGCGTGGCCACGTACAGCGACCTCAGCATCAACAACACGGGCGTGGGTTACACGATCACGGCCCAGTCGGGAGGCCTGCCGTTGAAAGCGAGCAACGCCTTCAACATCTTCTGAGCCCGGCCGGAAGGTCCGGTCCGCTTTACACGACAGCCCGGCAATGCGCCGGGCTGTCGTCGTCTTCGGCCTACCCGATCCGTGTAGGCGAAATCCTACACGGCGGTCGTCGCGAAACCCTACCCGAGTCGCCCGGCTCTTCCCATCGTATGGGACTCGTGTGGGATGGAGGCCGGGATGGGCGAACCGCTGCGGTTGCTCCTCGTGGAAGACAACGAAAACGACGCCATCCTGGTGGTGCGCGAGCTGACGCGCGGCGGCTATGACGCGGTCTACGAGCGCGTGTGGGATGCGGCGTCGATGGGCGCCGCTCTCGACCGACAGCGGTGGGATCTGGTGTTGAGCGATCACAGCATGCCGCAGTTCAGCGGCCGGGCGGCACTCGAGGTGCTGCGGGAGCGCGATCCCGATGTGCCGTTCATCTTCGTGTCGGGCACGATCGGCGAAGACGCCGCCGTCGAATCGATGCGTATGGGAGCGCAGGACTACCTCAACAAGTCGAATCTGCGGCGCCTCGTCCCGGCGATCCAGCGCGAGCTGCGCGAGGCGGCGAGCCGGCGCGAGCGGCGGCGCGCCGAAGCGGCGCTGCGGGAGTCGGAGCACCGTTTCGAGAAAGTGTTCCAGGCCAGTCCCGTGGGCATCACCATCAGCACGCTCGCCGAAGGTCGCTACGTCGACATCAACGCCGCATTCCTGCGCATGATCGGCCGCACGCGCGAGGAGGTCATCGGACGCACCGCGGTCGACATCGCGTTCTGGCGCGATCCCGCCGACCGCGCCCGGGTCATGGACCGCCTCAGCCGCGGCGGCGGGGCGACGCAGGAGCTGGAGCTGGCCGTGCAGGCGAAGGACGGAGCGGTCCGCCACGTGCTGCTGGCGCTCGAGCAGGTCGACTTCTCGGGCATCCCCTGCGTCGTGGCCCTGGTGCACGACATCAGCGGGCTCAAGCAGCTCGAGCAGAAGCTCAATCAAGCGCAGAAAATGGAAGCGGTGGGACGGCTGGCGGGCGGCGTGGCGCACGACTTCAACAACATGCTCACCGTCATCACGAGCTACGGCGACCTCCTGCTCGGCGATCTCGACGCCGGCGACCAGCGGCGCGCCGACCTCGAGGAGATCCTCAAGGCCGCGCGCGGCGCCGCGACCCTGACCCGGCAGCTGCTCGCCTTCTCCCGCCAGGAAGTGATTCAGCCCCGGCCCATCAGCGTCAACGCGATCGTCGCCGGTACCGAGAAGATGCTGAAGCGCGTGATCGGCGAAGACATCGCGCTCGAATCCGAGCTCACCGCTGCACCGGCGACGGTGTTGTGCGATCCCGGTCAGCTCGAGCAGATCGTGATGAATCTCGTCGTCAACGCGCGCGACGCGATGCCGCAGGGCGGCAAAGTGCGGATCGTCACGACCAACGTCACGGTCGACGAGCCGGCGCTGCTGGATTTGCCGTTCGCCCGGCCGGGCCGCTACGTCGTGCTCACGGTGCGCGATACCGGAACCGGCATGGATCTCGCGACCCAGGAGCACATCTTCGAGCCCTTTTTTACCACCAAGGAGCAGGGCAAGGGCACGGGGCTCGGCCTGGCCACCGTGTACGCCGTCGCCAAACAGGCGGCCGGCTTCGTCGGGGTCGAGAGCACTCCGGGCGCGGGCGCGTCGTTCAGCGTCTACCTCCCCGCGATCGACGCCACGCCGTCCCGCGTCGAAGCGGAGAGCGCGGGCGAGCTGCCGCGCGGCACAGAGACGGTGCTGCTGGTGGAGGATGCCACGGCCGTGCGGAGCGTGATCCGTCAGGTCCTGGAGCGGCTGGGGTACACCGTGCTGGACGCGGCCGACGGGCAGCTCGCCCTCGAGGTGGCCGCCCGCCATCACGGGCCCATCGACCTGGTCGTCACCGACATCGTCATGCCGGCCCTCGGCGGCCGCGAGCTGGCGGAGCGGCTGCGGCGGGTCCGTCCCGATATCCGGATTCTCTACACCTCCGGCTACACCGACGACGCCATCGTGCGCAGCGGCGTGCTCGACGCCCAATTCGTGTTCATGCAGAAGCCCTTCACGCCCGAAGCACTCGCCGCCAAGGTGCGCGAAGCCCTCGCCTAACCGGCGGCCGGCCGGCGCGCCGCGATGGTCTGCACTTCCGCCCACGTCTCCCCGTTGTCGGTCGAGACTTCGGACCGCCAGTGGAACCCCGCCTCGGTGATGTCGACAAAGCTGACGCGAAACAGACTCTGCAGTGGGAACAGCCGCCCCGAGCGCCCGCGCGGCCGCCGGTGCCGGTAGGTGATGGTCCCGTCCCGCACCGTCACGCCCCCGAGCTCCTCGGGACCGAGATCGAGCCAGGTGGCGTCGAGGGCATCGAGCCACCGCATCACCCAGGTCTTCGCATCGGTATTGAAGGCGCGAAACGTCTGCCCCAGCATCGCCACTTCCCCCGCCGGCCCGAGCTGGCGGAATTCGTCGGCGATGGCGTATCCGTCGAGGATATAGCGCCCCACCCACGTCGCCGGCCGAGTGCGCACGGAGCCGTCGGGCGCGCGGACGCTCGACTCGCACTCCCAGGCACCCACCAGAAAGTCGAACGTCACGAGCTCGCGCGGGGCGTGCGTATTGGGCATGCCGAACCCGCTGGTCACGGCGCTCCCTGCTGCCTCGCGTAGACCGCCCGCGCCCGATCGAGCAGCGCCAGCACGCTGTCCCGCTCGACCGCGGTGTTCCACCCGGTGTGGGCCCGCGCCGCCCGAGTGACCCGGTCGATCCACTGCACGAAGAATCGCGCATCCTCGGGTGAGCGCGTCGCCGCGCCGTCGACGGTCACATACACGGGCGAGGTCGACGCGAAGGGATAGAGGTCGAGCACCGGCTCCACAGGGCCGTCGCCGTATGCCCGCACGAGCACCCACCCGCTGCGCGCGACGGGGAGGGCGAATGTCGTGTCGGCCGACCGGCGGTCGCCGTGGAGCGGCAGCGACGCCGCCACGGCGCCGTTGACGATGACCTCGAGATGATCGATGGGCACGGTGGATCGCAGAGAGACGTGAGCGGTGAGCGGTGACGGGTGAGCGGTGAGCGCAACTTCGTCACCGGGCTCCTTCCCGTTCACGCTGAATTCGAGCAACGGACCGTTCGTCACGAATGTCCGCCCCGCTTTCAGGCCCGCGAGGAAACGCGCATGCGTCAGCACCGGTCCGGCGTGTACATACACCCGCTCCAGCCCAATCGGACCGTGCAGCATCGCGAAATTGGGAAACGCGTCGGTCCCCGCCCCCGCCGGGAGGCGGAAGCCGCAATTCAATAACCGGTACCATACCGCCGACGTGAACAGGTGGCTCGAGAACCCCATCACCTCGATGTAATCCACCTTGCCGAGAGCGACGTCGACGGGGAGCTCGGAGGAGAGTCCCGCGGTCGTGTCGAAGGGGTCGGGCGCGCTGTCATAAGGGTGCACCCAACCGAACAGCCCTCCTTGGGCGTGGGTCATGTCGGCGACGACGGCATTGGGCGGATACACGCTCGCCAGAGCGGTATTGGGATACCCGGCATAGTCGGGGAGCAACAGGTGGTCGCGCAGACCGAGGATACCGGCGTGATCCCAGAAGCCGGTATGGAATTCCTGTCCGTGGTAGACCTGGTACTCCCGCGTCGACGCCGGATCGGCGCCGGGCCGGAAGGAGCCGACGTCGGGGATGCGCTGCTCCTTGTTGACGATCAGGTTTTCCACGAGATGCAGGTCCTCGGCTCGCGCCTGCTGCACGAGGTGGGCAGGCGTGTTGCGGTAGGTCCCACCGTAGTTCATGTGGACATGGAGGTCGCCGCTCCACCATCCGCGCGCCGGCAGATTCGCGAGCCGCCCGAGCCGCACCCGCGCGGTATCGTGCGATCCGGCGGAGATCGTCATGACCGAATGAAACGGCCGATACTCCGGGCCGCGCGTGACGTCGATCGTGAGAGCGCCCGCCGGGACGACGGCGTCGGCCGCGCCGTCGACGTCGAAATATTGGTACGTGGATGCGCGCGCCCGGCGGTCGAACGCGAGATCGGCCTGGCGCCAGGCGTCGTCCGGCGCCCAGGAACGGCCGTCTTCCCCGGTTAGCCGCACTCGTGCGGCGAGGGGGCGTCCGCTCATCGCGTCGCTGAGCGTGACGTGCAGACGTCCCATCACGTGGAGGTATCGCCGCAGCCGCGCGACGACCGCCGTGCGACTGCCGCCGGGAATGTCGAGCACCGCGAGGTCCGTGTTGCCGTGCTCGTTGGAGACGTAGGCGATCCGCCGCCCGTCGCGCGACCAGCGCGGGCTCGTGGCGTCGAACTCTCCGTAGGTGAGCTGCACCGGATCACCGCCGTCCGCCGGCATGACCCAGAGCTGATTCCACTGGCGGCCGAGGTAGGAGCTGTACACGACGCGATGGCCGTCGGGGGCCCAGTCGGGACGCGCCTTCCAGTTGGTTTCCTCGTAGCGGATTTCCCGCATCACCGCGCCCGAGTCGGCGGGCATGCGCCAGATGCCGCCCGAGCCGTGCACGTGGCCGCGGTTCGAGACGACGAGCAACTCGCGACCGTCCGGGGACCAGGCGGGCGAGAGGTAGTCGTCCCAGCGGCTGTAGTAGCGCCGCGGCACACCGCTGCTCGTGTCCGCGGTGAGCCGCACGGCGCGCCCAAGCGAGTCCACGAGGAACGGCGCCACGAAGACGTGCCAGCGACCGTTCG
>DATFSB010000003.1:0-3355 GCA_035262825.1 Gemmatimonadales bacterium
AACGCGTCGCGACGCTCGCGGTCGTCGCCGGCTGGTGCGCAGCCGGGCCGCTGGCCGCGCAGCAGCGAGATCTCAGCCTGTTGTACGGCAGCTGGGCGAGCTCGGACTAGACGACGTACGAGGCCCGGCTCGACCGGCCGCTCGGCTCGGTGTTGCGGCACGGCGTCGCCCTGCAGGCACTGAGCGAGCGCCGCGGATCGTCGCGCAGCTTCTTCGGCATCGGGTACGAGCTGGAGACGCCGCGCGGCGGCACGATGATTTCGGTGTACGGGATGGCGAGCGCGGCGCTCGGCCTGGATTCCGATACGGCGCACCAGGCGCTGGCGGGACTGTGGACCGCGGGGATGGGGGTCGAGTGGCGGCCGCTCAGGGTCTTCGGTCTGGCACTCGAGGAGCGCTATCGGGTCATCGACCGCGGCCCGCACGGCTTCTGGCGGCCGGGAGCCCCGCAGAAGGGTTTTGGCACGACGCTGGGAATCACGATCGGGTTGGGAGGTTCGCTGCATCGATCGAGCGCGACGGCCGCCGCGCCGCCGCCGGTTGCCGCGCCCGCCGCGTCGTCCGCGACGACCTATCACCCGCGACCCGACGCCGTCCAGCCTTCGCTGATGATCCTGAGCGGGCGGGGCATGGATGTCGTGGAGACAGCGCTCGACGTGCTCGGCAGTCCGTATCAGTGGGGCGGTACCGCGGAAAACGGCTTCGATTGCTCGGGGCTGATTCAGTATGCGTACGCGCGTCACGGCATTCGTCTCCCGCGCACGAGTCGGGATCAGGCGCTGTTGGGGAACGCGGTCGCGATGGTGGTGGATTCGCTGCTGCCGGGGGACATCCTCGCATTCGCAGGCCGTGCCGGCGGGTCGGTCACGCATGTGGGGTTGTACGTGGGCGAAGGCAAATTCATCCACAGCTCGTCGACCGGTGTGAAGTTGTCGCGGCTCGACGCCAACGATCCCGAAGGGTCCTACTGGATCCCCAAGTGGGTGGGCGTGCGGCGCCTGCTGCAGTGAAGCTGGTGCTCGTTCCACTCTTCCTGGCCGTCGCCTGCGCGCCGGCCACTCGCTACCACATGCCGTCCTCGTTGCACGGGTATGCGTTTTACGTTCCCGGCACCGATTCGCTGAGCGCCCAGCTCGGCGCCGCGATGCGCCGCCTCGGATTCGTCGTGCTGCCGCAGTTGAAGGGTGGGTCCGGTCCGACGGCGGCGGTGGTTCACTTTCTGTTTCGCGAGCCGGGGGATTCTCTGGGGCCCGTCCTGCACGTGCGCCTCGCCGACACGCGGACGGGAGCGATCGTCGGGGCGGCGTCGGCCGTCGTCTCGCAACTGCCGGCCGATCCGGCGCAGCGCGCCGCGGTGCTGCTCGACTCGCTCGGCATGGGTCGCGGGCCTCCGTTCCAACCCTAGTTCCAGGCGCGGCTTAGCTCGTCAAACCCGGCTCTTGACTTGGGGGCCCTGGAGAGAGAAATTCCCGGTCCGAAATCTTGGCACTCATCGCAGCAGAGTGCTACTGCTCATATTCTGTAACAACTTACACGGTTCTACTTCTGGTGGAGGCGGACGTTATGCCAACTGCGACGAAGACGAAGTTGAAGGTCTTCCCGCTCGCCGACCGGGTCGCCATCCGGCCGATGGAGGAGACCGCGCAGATGAAGGGCGGGCTCTACATCCCGGACACGGCGAAGGAAAAGCCGATCCAGGGCGAGGTGATCGCCGTCGGACCGGGGCGGACGGAGAAGGGCGAGAAGGTCACGATGGAGTTGAAGGTCGGAGACCGAGTGATCTATGGGAAGTACAGCGGCACGCAGGTGGAGCTCGAAGGGGAAGAGATCATTCTGATCAAGGAAGCCGACGTCATCGCGAAGCTCAGCTAAGACCGGGAGGAGTGTAGAAATGGCAGCCAAGTATCTGGAGTTCAACACGGAGGCCCGGTCGCGCCTGAAGCGGGGCGTCGATCAGCTGGCCGAGGCGGTGAAGGTCACGCTCGGTCCCAAGGGCCGCAATGTCGTCATCGACAAGAAATTCGGTAACCCGACCGTCACGAAGGACGGGGTGACCGTCGCGAAGGAAGTCGAGCTCGAGGATGAGATCGAGAACATGGGCGCCCAGATGGTGAAGGAAGTGGCGACCAAGACCTCCGACCTCGCCGGCGACGGTACGACGACCGCCACGGTACTCGCCCAGGCGATTTTCCGTGAAGGGTTGAAGTCGGTCACCGCGGGCGCCAATCCGATGTCCTTGAAGCGCGGCATCGACAAGGCGGTCGAGGGTGTGGTCGAAGAGCTGAAGAAGATCTCCGTGCCCACCAAGGGCCGGAAGGAGATCGCGCAGGTCGGCACGATCAGCGCCAACGGCGACAAGGAAATCGGCGACAAAATCGCCGATGCGATGGACAAGGTGGGCAAGGACGGTGTGATCACCGTCGAAGAGGCGCGCGGGCTGGAGACGACGCTCGAGACGGTGGACGGAATGCAGTTCGATCGCGGCTACCTGTCGCCCTACTTCATCACCGATCCGGAAAAGATGGAAGCGGTGCTCGAGGATGCCTATATCCTCGTGCACGACAAGAAGATCTCCGCAATGAAGGATCTGCTGCCGCTGCTCGAGAAAGTCGCGCAGTCGGGCAAGCCGTTGCTGCTCATCTCCGAAGACATCGAGGGCGAGGCGCTCGCGACGCTCGTGGTCAACAAGCTGCGCGGTACGCTCAAGGTCTGCGGCGTGAAGGCCCCCGGGTTCGGTGATCGCCGCAAGGAGATGCTCACCGACATCTCGATCCTCACCGCCGGCAAGGTGATCTCCGAAGAGCTGGGCTTCAAGCTCGAGAACACCGTGCTGGGCGATCTCGGCCAGGGGAAGCGCATCGTGATCGACAAGGACAACACCACGATCATCGGTGGCAAGGGCAAGCAGGCCGACATCCAGGGCCGCATCGGCCAGATCAAGGCTGCGATCGAGAAGTCGACGTCGGATTACGACAAGGAAAAGCTGCAGGAGCGGCTGGCGAAGCTGGCCGGCGGGGTCGCCGTGATCAACGTCGGCGCGGCCACCGAAACCGAGATGAAGGAGAAGAAGGCCCGCGTGGAAGATGCGTTGCACGCCACGCGCGCCGCGGTCGAGGAAGGCATCGTGCCGGGCGGCGGCGTCGCGCTCTTGTGGTGCCAGAAGGCGCTGGACAAGGTGAAGGGCAGCGATGACGATGAGAAGATCGGCATCGATATCGTGCGCCGTTCGCTCGAAGAGCCGATCCGCATGATCGTGCAGAACGCCGGGGCCGAGGGAGCGATCGTCGTCGGCAAGGTGAAGGAAGCGGCGAAGCTGAACTATGGCTACAACGCGCAGGCGGACGAGTATGAAGAT
>DATFSB010000004.1:0-7011 GCA_035262825.1 Gemmatimonadales bacterium
TGGAGCGAGACGAATGTCCAGAGTGCGACGAGTACACCGGTGCTCAACGCGAGTGCGGTTTGCCTGTCCATACTCGTGGACCTCCTCGAGAGGGATTGAGCAGCGCTGCGACGATGCCGCTCGCGGCAGCGGCGGTCAAGCCACGCGCCCGGTCATGCGCTCGAAATGGGTGCTCTCTACGCGCCAGTGGAACACCAGGATCGCGACCTGGTCGCAGACGGACGCGACGACGCCGGCCAGCGAGCCGGTGATGAGCGCGCACCCGTAGGTCTGGAGGTAGCCGACGGTGTACATCGGGTTCTTGAGAAAGCGGTACGGGCCGGTGGACACCCGTGTGACCGGTGCGGCCGGTGTGAAGAAGTTGTACCAGTAGTAGGCCTTGTCGCCGAGGGTGGCGGCGGCCCAGAGTTTCGTGCCGACGCCGAGCAGCACGAGCACCACGCCGATCGCGACGCCCGTGGCGCGCGGGACGATCGCGGGAAGCGTCCCCCAGCCGACCAGGCATACCGCCACGAAGCTGACAGCGTCGATCGTCATAACCAGCGAAGCCCCGCGACGGAACCGGGCGAAACCCTGCTCGAGTCCCCTCTGCCTCGTCCACCAGCCGTCGGACTGCTGGCGCGTCAACCCGACCCACACATACCCGACGTAGGCGAGCCGCGCGACGATATGGGCGGCAAACACCGCCCACATCACCGGAACACCGTTACACCCGTCGCCTTGAACATCGCCGTGACTTCGAGACCCTCGCGCAGGCCGAGCTGCGCCACCGCACGGTCGGTGACCTCGGCGACGAGCGCGGGCCATGTGCTCAGTGCCACGCGCACCCGTTCGCCGTTCGGCGGCTCGGGCACGATCTCCGTGATTGCGCCGATGAACGTGTTCCGCGCGCTGCCGCCCGGGGACTGATGGAACAGCGCAATCTCGCGCGGGTGCACGGTCGCGAATACATCCGCGCTTCCCTCGCCGGGATCCACCGCGTACAGCTCGCCCCCCTGCGCCTCGATGCGCACCATTCCACCTTCCCGGCTCACGATGCGGCCGCGAAACATATTGATGCCGAGAAACGCCGCCACGTACGGCGAGCGCGGCCGCGCCAGCAGCTCTTGCCGCGACCCGACCTGCGTCACCCGGCCGTGCTCGAGCGCGGCGATGCGGTCGCCGAAGACCATCGCGTCGAACGGATCGTGGGTGACGAACAACGTCGCGCAGTGCGCCGGCAGAGTGGCGAGCACCGCTTTCAGTACCCCGCGGACCTGGGCGCGCGTGCGCAGATCGAGCGATGCGAGCGGCTCGTCGAGCAGCAATACGTCGGGATCGAGCACCAGCGCTCGCGCCAGCGCCACGCGCTGCGCCTGTCCGCCGGAGATCTCGGCGGGACGCCGCTCCCCCAGGTCGCCGACGTCGAGCCGCACCAGCGCATCGGTCACCCGCTTCCGGATGTCGGCCGGGCTGCGCCCGGCGGCGCGCAACCCGAATGCCACGTTCTCGAACACCGTGAGATGCGGGAACAGCGCGTGGTCCTGGGCGACGTACCCCGTGCGCCGGCGCCACGGCGGCAGGTCGACCCGCGCGGCACTGTCGTAATAGATGCGAGACGCGGTCGCGATCCGGCCGCGATCGGGGCGTTCCAGTCCGCTGACGAGCCGGAGCAATGTCGACTTGCCGGCGCCGCTTTCACCGACGACGACGAGCGTTTCCTTGTCGGCGACGGTGGTCTCGAGCTCGAGCGCGAATGCGTCGAAGCGCTTAGCGACCGCGAGGTCGAGCAGGTGCCCCTCCCACGGCTGCCCCCCATGGCGCAAACCGCAGTCCCAGGAGAATCGAGAACGAGAGAATCACGAGCAGCAGCGACAACGCGACCGCGGCGGCCAGGTCGTTTTGCAACGCCGTGTAGACGGCCAGCGGCATCGTCTGCGTGCGGCCCGGCAGATTGCCGGCGAACGTGATCGTGGCGCCGAATTCTCCCAGCGCGCGGGCCCACGACATCGCGGCGCCCGCGAGCACCGACGGCAATGCCAGCGGCAGCAATACGCGGAAGAATCCGTAGCCGGGTGTCGCGCCGAGCGTCGCCGCGGCGTCGGTGTAGCGACGCTCGACGGAAGCGATCCCCGCCGTCGCCGCGGAAATGAAGAACGGCGTCGCGACGAACACCTGAGCAACCACCACGGCCAGCGTCGTGAACGGCAGCTCGATCCCGAGGGCCTTGAGGGCTCCGCCGGCGAGTCCCGCCCGGCCGAAGGCGAGCAGCAGCCCGACGCCGGCCACCGTCGGCGGCAGCACGATGGGAATCTCCACCAGCGCCCGGAGTACCCGCTTGCCCTTGAAATCCTTGGTGGCGAGGAGATAGGCGACGGGAAGGCCGAGCAGGATGACGACCACCGTGGTGGCAACGCTCGTTTCGAGGGAGAGACCGAGCGCCGTCAGCACGACCGGCTGCGACAGCTGGTGCAACAGCTCCCCCGGCGACAGCCGAACCAGGAGGCTAATCATCGGCAACGCGAGGATGCACAACAGCGTGGCGACGGCTGCGACGAGCGCGACCCTGACGATGAGCGGCTTCACCGCGCGGCGATGAACCCGTTCTTGGCGAGCACCGCCTGACCCGACGGAGAGAGAACGAACTCAATGAATCCCTTCGCCGCAAGGGCGTTGGGTGCGTGGCGCACGACTGCGATGGGATAGCTGGCGATCACGTTCGCCGAATCGGGAAGCTCGATGCGTTGAACCTGTCGCGCGAGCGCAGGCGTGACATCGGACACGTAGACGATTCCAGCGTCCGCTTCACCCAGCTGTACCTTCGCCGCGACGCTGCGCACGTTCTCCTCGTTGGACACGACGTTGCCGAGCACGCGCCGACCGTAGTCGGTGGGATAGCCCGCGAGCCGGGAGAGCCGGAAAATCGTCTGTCGGGCATAGCGCCCCGCGGGGACCTGATCGGCGGCGAGGACGAGCTTGACGCCGGAGCGGCCCAGGTCCTGCAGCTTGCCGATGCGGGCGGGATTGCCCTTGGGCACGATCACCACCAGCCGGTTGCGCACGAACGTCTGTGGCGTGCCCTCGATCAGTCCGCTGTCCTGTGCGGTCTTCATCCAGAGGGAGTCTGCGGAGGCGAAAACGTCGGCGGCGGCGCCCTGTCCGATCTGCAGCACCAGCACCTGCGAGCCGGCGAAGTTGAAGTCGATGTGCAGATCAGGGTCCCGGCGCTCGAGCGAGTCAGCGATCTCGTTGAATGCGTCGGTCAGCGAGGCTGCGGCATACACTGACAGGTGCGTGGGCTGCTGGTGATGCAGCAGAAGTCCCAAGAGGAGCCACATCTAAGAGCCTGCCTTCCCGATCATGATTTCGGTGGACTTGATGACGGCAAGCACTTGATCCCCAACCGTCAGGCGCATTCGCTCCGCGGAGGCGCGCGTGATGATCGCCACCAGCTCCTGCTCGCCGATCTGCACCACGACTTCCGCCATGACACCGTCTGCCTTGAGCCCGGTGATTCGGCCGGAGAGCTGGTTACGGGCGCTCACCTGGATCGATCCGGGAGCACCGGCGCGGCTCTCCGATAGCATCTGTTCCAGCTCCCGCCGAGCGAAGAGCCACTTCCTGCCGATCCGTGCCGCAGGGAGCTTGCCCGAGCGCGCCAGCGCCTGTACTCGCTTTACGTTGAGGTGCAGCAGTTCTGCTGCCTCTTCGGCACTCAATGTATCCATATGAGCCCTTATTTGCTCTTGTGGTGCTAATATATCGTGCTCAAAATTACCCAACAACACTCCTTGGAGCGTTTTGCGTGCGTTGGGCTTGCTACGGCGCGGCGCTGCTCGTTCTTCCCGTACCTCTCGCCGCCCAGTCCGCACCGCGTGTAGGCGGCTACCTCCAGGCGCGGGAGACCTATCAGAACAAAGTCGGCATGACGGCGTCGATCAACCGCGCCCGCGTATCCGTCGACGGCGGATTGCCGCAGCACTTGTCCTATCGCCTGCTGGTCGAATACGAGGCGAACGGCACCGCGGCGACCGCGGCGAGCGTCAGCCTGCGCGACGCCTACATCCGCTGGCAGTCCGACGCGGTCACGGTCACGGCGGGCCAGCTCAAAGTCCCGTTCAGCCGCGAGTTCATCACCTCGATCACGGCGATCGAGACAGCGGACCGCGCCACGGTCGTGGATTCGCTCGCCCCCAAGCGCGACATCGGCATCATGGGGGAAATGCGAGTCAGCACACTCGCGACGCTCTCGCTCGGCGTCTACAACGGCGATGGGCAGAACAAGCCGGTGAACCGCGACTCGTCGCTGATGGTGTCAGGACGGTTGAGTCTACGGCCGATTCCGATCCTCACCGTGGCCGCCGAGGTCGCGCGCTACAACCGCGACAGCACGCGCTATGGCGCCGACGGCAGCCTCGAATGGCGCGGCATCACGCTGCGCGGCGAATACATCGTGCAACACCGCCGCGTCAAGCGCCCGGTCGACTGGGGATTTTTCGGACTGGCAGCGTATCGCGTGGAGCCCTGGCTGCAACTGGTCCTGAAGCGCGAGCGCTTTCAGCGGCCGGCGATCGGGAGCGCACAATACAACGCCGCCACGACGGGCGGCGTCAACGTCGACTTGCCGGGCGGCCGGACGCGGGTCATCGCCGACTACGTCTCCCGCCGCATTGCCTTTCCGGGAACGGTGACCCGCTCTCTCATCACGCAGCTGCAGGTGCGGTTCTGATCGACCGCTAGCGGGCAATCGGGAGATCGACGTAGCTGCCGGCATACCATTGAATGACGAGGGGCGCCCCCGCATCGGCGATCGTCTCGTCGCTCACCTCTCGACCGGTGCCGTAGTTGATCTGTTGCCCCGGATTGCGCAACACGCTCAGCACGAGGACGATCCGGCTCCCGGCAGCGACGCGTCGGCTCACCAGCCGCACACTCCGGAAATCCAGAGCCGTACGCGATCCCGGCGTCAACAGCCGGCGGTGCTCCAGATCGCCGACGTAGCTGGCGCGCGCCCAGTACGGCGGCAGCATGAAATACGTGCCGTCCGCCGTGTGCTCGTACAGCTGCACGTTGAAATCGAAGTCCCGCTTGTTGGCGATCAGCTCGAGATGACCGGAGAACAGCCCACTCAGCTCCGTCGCCTGCGGGAGCGGTTCGCTCTCGAACGTCACGGCATTGGTACGGTCGATCACCGTGTCGAGAATGCCGCCGCCGGCGATCATGCTGTCGATATCCCGGCGATCGGCCAGGTCGACCGTATGGGTGACGAAGCCATCCGGTGCTGGCGCGTCGCTCGCCAGGCGGTTTCCACTCAAGTAGAAGCGCAGCGTTCCATTGCTCATCGCGGCGATGGTCGGCGCGTGCTTCCACTCGTTGGCGCCCATCACCTGGTAATTCACCCGGTCCTGGAGCAGCGTGGGTTTCGGCCCGTGCTTGAAGACATAGTCGAACCACTGATAGCGCAGTGTGGTCAGATCGATGCGGGCCACAGGATCGAGCTCGTAGCCGGCGAAGACCGCGGTCGTGTCGCCGAAGGCATCGACCACACCGCGCTGCCCGCCAGGGTGATCGTACGGTCCGATCACGAGGTAGTCGTCGGCGGCGGGATCGTGCGCCTGATGCTGGGAGAAATAGTAGACGGCGGCTCCCGGACCACCGAAGAAGTACCCGGCGGTCATGAGCACCGGGATCTTGATGCGCGCGAACTCGTCGCCATAAGGAATCATGCTCTGCCAGTAGGCGTCGTAGCTCGGATGCGCGAGCCAGCGGGCAAAGCCGGGATTGGGCGTCCCGTCGATGCTGTCCATCTTGCGGTACGCCGCGCCGCTCGTGTACCAGGTGCGGTTGAGACGGCGCCAGCGGGCGAAGTCGTTGTAGGTCGCCGTATCGAGTCCGCGATTGTCGAGCGTGTAGAACGTCCAGGGGTAGACGAAATTCCAGGCGACGTTGCCTTCCATCGGAACATCGATGCCCGGCGCCACCGGCACGGCGGGCATGATCGCCTTGAGCGCCCGGGGCATGTGCTTGGCGGCGGCCCATTGCGTGAACCCGACGTAGCTGCCGCTGAACATGCCGACGCGTCCATCGCTCCACGGCCGGCGGCTGATCCAGTCGATCAGCGCCGCCGCGTCGGCGCCGTCGTGCTCGTAAGGCACCGGCGTGTCGGGGCTGCAGCCCTTGCCGCGAGAGAGGCCGGTGACGCCGACGTAGCCGTTGGACGCGCTGCGTCGCGCCTCCCGAAAATTCGTCGCCGTATCGGCGTAAATCGTGAACTCGAGCAGCGCCGGGAGCCGCCCCGCGCGGCGCGG
This sequence comes from Gemmatimonadales bacterium, assembly GCA_035262825.1. Lineage (GTDB taxonomy): Bacteria > Gemmatimonadota > Gemmatimonadetes > Gemmatimonadales > GWC2-71-9 > DASTHG01. The sequence goes on from DATFSB010000004.1 coordinate 6,288, forward strand.
CCGCACCACCGTGGCGCAGACGGTGGCTCCGTCCCCGGTGCGGACCGCGAGATCGCGCTCGATCACGTAGCGGCGGCGGTCGTCCTCGCCGATCAGCGGCGCAGCGAACGGCGCGATCGCCCCGTAGACTCGTGCACGCAAGTAGGCCCGGGCGAGCCGGATGGCGTCGGCCCGCGAAATCGTCGTCCTGCCCCGCACGGCATCGAGCGCCGCGCGCCAGGCCCGTTGCGAGACCGCGGGATGGACGAGGAGGGTGCGGATCGCGAGCGCCGCTGTGCGATCATCGAGCCGCGTGAACACGCCGCGAAACGCCCGCGGCAACACCGCCGCGAACGAACGTCCGCCGCCCGCTGACAGCCGTTCGGCACGCGCGAAGACCGCAGCCGCGGCGTCGTCGGCACCTGGTGTCGCGGGCGGGAGGGCGGGTGCGACGCTGAGCCGCACCCGGAACCGGTCCCAGGGCGAGAGATCCCGGGTGGAGAGGACGGCGGCCGCCAGGTGCTGCATCGATCGGGCGACGCCAGCGGAGTCCGACCAGGTGGTATCGAGCGCGATGGCCTGCGCCGCGAGCGGCGCGCCCGGCGCGGCCAGGGCGCAGAGCCAGACGAGGAGTCGTCCCATCGGGGATAGCCTACGAACACTCCTCTTGATTGTCAAGATGTGACGATCAAAAGGATCTACTCGAGCATCGGCTCCCGCGGCTCGGCCTCCGGCTGCAGCTCGG
>DATFSB010000005.1:0-5151 GCA_035262825.1 Gemmatimonadales bacterium
GTAGCGAAACGCCCCGGTCGGTGGGAGCGCCAGCGTCGTGACGACCGACGCTCGCGTGGCGAGCAGCGTCGTGCGGCTCCCGAAGGTCGAGCCGTACGTCACCTGCTCGCGGGGCTCTCCCGTCGCGACGGCGCCGGCGAATGGCCGCGCATTCTGGTCGGGGGCGAGGATCGCCGCAAAGAAGTATTTCGACTTCACGCCGACCCACTCGAACGGCCCGTCCATGACCACGCGCTTACCGGGGTCGATCGCTGAGAAGGCTTGTTTCTGCGTCTTGTCGGCTTTCGTTACGACGGCGTATTCCCGGTAGTCGGAGAGCGGCTCCGCCTCCACCGAGCGCAGTCCCTGCCCAAGACCGACGATCAGCACGCCGCCCGAGCCGCCGAGGCCGGCGACGTGTCCGCTCACCGAGAAGTGATAGTCGGTGGGGACGAACTGGTAGGCGACCGTCACCGATCCTCCCCCGACTGCCGCCGTGAAGGTCAACGCCGTGCCGGCGCCGCCGACGGTGAGGTTCTTCTGGTCGGGAGTGAAGGAGGCATCGGCCAGCGAAGCGGTGTCGTTTCCGACCACGATGCGCAGACCCAGGAGGGGAGCGTCATTCGGTACCAGTTGAACGCGGCGGCCGGAATCGGCCGGGGCGAAGGACTTGTAGGGCTCGATTTCGGCCGCGATGAGGCGGGCGCCGCGCGTGCTGAAGCCGTAGCGATAGAGCGGGCTGGACACCCAAACCGTCTCGGCCGGAAGCTGGGCGGATGGGCGGATGGGCGGTTGGGTGGCCGGCCGGGGGGGCACCGACTCGACGGGAGCGGAGGCAGACTCCGCTCGCGCAACGAGGCTGCTATCCGCCCGTCCGCCCATCCGCCCTGCCGGCGATTTGGGCCGAAAGAGCAGGCTGGGTACAATGGCCACCACAAACATCAGGAGGACGGCGAGTATGACGCGTCGCTGATCCACGGATCTGTCCTAGGGGACCGGGTCGTATCCACCCGGATGAAACGGGTGACAACGGAGAATTCGTTTCAACCCGAGCCAGCTCCCACGGATGGCGCCGTAGCGCTCGACCGCTTCGTAGGTGTAGCGAGAGCAGGACGGGGTGAAGCGACACTGCGTGAACATCAGATGTGACAGCGTGAGCTGGTACGCACGTATCAACCCCAGGGCCAAGCCCCTAGGCCACCGGCGCGGGTCCACGTCAGCCGATCCGCGCCGCGGCGTCGGCCAATTCGGCGCGCAACTCCGCAAAATGGGCGGTATAGGCCGCTCGTCGGGCCCGCACCACCATGTCGACGGCGGGGAGGGACGCGAGCAGCTCGCGTCGCACGATCTCCCGCACCCGGCGCCGCAAACGATTGCGGGCCACCGCGGTCTCTCCGAATCGGGGAACGACAATCCCGGTCCGCGCGTGGCCCTGCGAGTTTGGACGCCATGCCATCTCGAGGTGGCGCATGCGCACCCGGCGCCCGGATTCCCAACACTGTACGAGATCAGCCCCGCGTGGCAGCCGCGCGCGAGGCGGGTACCGCTCGCCCGTCAGCCACTCCAGTGTTTCGACGGCAGCTGCACCGTGAGCCGTTTGCGACCCTTCTTGCGCCGCCGCGCGAGCGTCGCGCGGCCCCACTTGTCCTTCATGCGCGCGCGGAAACCGTGCTTATTGATGCGACGGCGGTTGCGCGGGCGGTACGTCGGCTTCCCCATTTGACCCTCACGTAAGGCGGGGAAACCTAAACTTGGGGGTGGACCCGAACAAGGTTGACTTTTCCACATGCGGCCCGTAGCTTCGCCCCGCCCTTGCTTAAAGTCCCACCAAAATTCAATTGCTCTCGATGGAGCTGTCACCGAAAGACGCTTGGAAGCGCCTGCTTGAAGAGGCGCGGCGCGAGTTACCTGAGGCCACCGTGCGGACCTGGCTCGAGCCGGCTGTCCCCCTGGCCTTGGAAGACGGCCGCCTGGTGCTCGGCGCGCCGGATCAGTTCGCTGCGGAATGGAACGATACGAAACATGCACCGCTCCTGGCGCGGGCGGCGGAGCGCGTGTTCGGTGCCCCGACGCCGGTGGTGTTTCGCGTGCTGGAAGACCGGCAGCAGCGGCCGCAGATGGATTTCTTCGTCGCCCCGAAGCCGGCTCCGGGTGTGTCGCCGAGCGTCACGATGCCGCTCAACGAGCGGTATACCTTCGAGACGTTCGTGGTCGGGAAATCGAACGAGCTGGCGGCGGCCGCGGCCCACGCTGTGGCGGAAGCGCCAGGGCGGACCTACAACCCGCTGTTCATCTACGGCGCCACCGGTCTCGGCAAGACGCACCTGATGCAGGCAATCGCGCACGCGGTGCTGAAGCGCAATCCCGACATGCGGTTGTTGTACGTGGGGGCGGAGCAGTTCATCAACGAGGTCATCGAAAGCATTCAGGCGCGGACGATGCCCGAGTTCCGCCGCCGCTATCGCAATGACATCGACCTGCTGCTCGTCGACGACGTGCATTTCCTGGAAGGCAAGGAAATGACGCAGGACGAGTTCTTCCACACGTTCAACGCGCTGTTCGAAGGCCGCAAGCAGATGGTGCTGACCTCCGACCGGCTCCCCAAAGAGATCCCGGGGCTCGAAGATCGCCTCATCTCCCGCTTCGAGTGGGGGATGGTCGCGGATATCGGCCAGCCCGACCTCGAGCACCGTATCGCCATCCTGCGCAAGAAAGCGCATCAGGACCATCTCGAGCTGACGATCCCCGACGACGTGCTGCGGTTCATCGCCGAGCACGTCCGGTCGAGCGTGCGCGAGCTCGAAGGGTGCATCATCAAGCTGCTGCTGTTCGCCTCCCTCAAGAACCGCGAGGTGACGATAGAGCTGGCCCGCGAGGCGCTGGCCGACAAGATCCGGCAGGGGGAGGAAAGCGCGACGAGCGGCCCCGCGACGCCGAGCATCGACCGCGTCCAGGAAGTCGTGGCACGGCGCTGGGGGGTCACGCCCGAGGGGCTGCGGTCCAAAGCCCGCACCAAGACTCTGACGATCCCGCGCCAGGTGGCGATGTATCTCGCCCGCGACATGCTGGGGATGCAGCTGGTCGAGATCGGGCAGGCGTTCGGGGGCCGGGACCACTCGACGGTGATCCACAGCGTCGACAAGGTCGAGCGCCAGATGATGCGCGACCGCACGTTCAAGGAGCGGATCGAAATGGCGCGGCAGGAGTTGTCCGCATTATAGCCAACATGCGGCGGGGAAAATGTGAACGGCGTGGGTTGCTCGCTGCCGGGTGTGGGAAGCTGGGGAAAGCTTCCCGGTCGCCAACAGACCACGCACATCCCGAAATCGCCTGAACCTGAAGGATCGGTGAGACTTAGGGACCTAGACCCACATTTCCCGATGTACTACTACGACTACTAGTATTTCTATAGAAGAGAAGCAGTCAGACTCTTACCAACGCAGCGTGGGGATTCGTCGGCATGAAGTTCACGATCACACGGGAACAACTGCAGGAAGGTCTCGCGGCGGTGGCGGCTGCCATTCCGGCGAAGACCACCTTGCCGGTCCTGTCGAATGTGCTGATGGAAGCGACGAAGCAGGGGATCCGCCTGTCGGGGACGGACCTCGACATCGCCGTGAGCACGACGGTCGCGGCTGACGTCGACACGGAGGGGTCGGCGACGATCCCCGCCAAGAAGCTGACCGACATCGTACGGGAGCTGCCGGCGGCGCCGATTCGCTTCACGGGCGCCGGCGAGCAGCGGGTGGGGATCGAGTGCGGGCGGTCGCGTTTCAAACTGCTCGGCCTGCCGCGCGAGGAATTCCCTTCCTTCCCGGCGGTCAAGTTCGACAAAGCCTGGAAGGCGAGCGCCGGGGTGGTGCACAAGCTCGTGGCGCACGTGGCGTTCGCCGCATCGACCGAGGAGAGCCGCCCGATCCTGAACGGGGTCCTGTGGGAGCTGCGGCCCGATCACATGCGCATGGTTGCGACCAACGGTCACCGGCTGGCCAAAATGGACGTCCCGGCGAGCGGCGGGTCGACCGCCGATCTGATCGTGCCGCCCAAGGCGCTGGAGCAGATCCGCCGGTTGTTCGGGCCGGAGGATGCGCTCGAGGTCGCCAAGAGTGACAACCACATCGGCTTCCGGGCGTCGGGGCGGCTGGTCTATTCGCGGCTGATCGAGGGGCCGTATCCCAACTACGAGCAGGTCATCCCGCGCGAGAACGACAAGATCGCGACGGTCGACAAGATGGCGTTCGGAGCGGCGCTGCGGCGCACCAGTGTCGTAGCGAGCGACCAGACGCACCGCATCCGCCTCGGCTTCTCGGGCGGGCTCGTGAAGTTCTCGGTGCAGACGCCGGACCTGGGCGAGGCGCAGGACGAGCTGGCGGTGAGCTATGACGGCGAGCCGTTCGAGATCGGCTTCAACGCCACGTATCTGCTCGAGATCCTCAAGTACATGCCGACCGACGAGGTGCGCTTCACCTTCAAGGCACCGGAGCGGGCGGCAACGATCGAGCCGGTGGGGTGGGACGATCCCGCGAGCTATCTCGCGCTCGTGATGCCGCTGCGCCTGGTCGACTGATTTCAGCGCTGCGGCGTGCTGTCGCGCGTCGAATCCGGCGTTGAATCCCCCGGCACCGTATCAGCCGGCGCCGGGACCTGGAGGGAATCGGCCGCTAGCGTATCGAGGACCGGCGGGACGACGGGCGGTGCCAGAGCGCCAGGGGGCAGCGAATCGAGCAGCTCTTCGTCGGGCGGGATGAAGACGTTCACGCCGTTGTAGCGCGCCAGGATGAGGTCGCGGCGGTGCAGCATCCGCCCGGAGCGGTAGGCCGGATTGGATGAGAGGGGGAACGGCAGCGTGGCGGCGAGTGCGGCTGCCTGGTCCTCGCTCAGCGCTCCCGGTACCACGCCGAAGTAGCGCTGGCTCGCGGCAGGCACTCCCCAGACGCCCGGGCCCAGCTCCACGAGATTCAGATACAACTCCAGGATGCGGTCCTTCGGCAGCGCCACCTCCATGCGCAGCGCCGTCACGATCTCCTTGAGCTTGCGCAGCGGATTGCGCGACGGCGAGAGGTACAGATTCTTCACGAGCTGCTGGGTGATGGTGCTGGCGCCGCGCACGCGGTCCCGCTCGCGCCAGAAGGTCCGTATCGTGACCACGAAACCGGCGTTCGGCGGCAGCCG
>DATFSB010000006.1:0-7465 GCA_035262825.1 Gemmatimonadales bacterium
TCCGACCCTCTCGTTCTGGCGTGCCTACGCGCTGTTCACGAGCGGCTTCGCGCTCAACTTCCTGACGCCGATGCTGAACTTCGGCGGTGAGCCGTTCCGCGTCGGGGCGGCGGGCCGCGTCGTCGGCATCCGCAAAGCGGCAGGATCGGTGTTGATCCACAACGTGCTGCGCGTGCTGAGTTTCATGTTCGGCTGGGTGACGGCGTTCGCACTCGCGCTCATCCTGCTGCCCGCCAGCGCCGGACTCGATACGCTGCTCACCGGCGGCATGCTCGTCTCCGGCGCGCTGATCCTCCTGATCCTCGCCGGGCACCGGCGCGACCTCCTCACCCGCGCCCTCAATCTGCTGCAGCGCATTCCCGTGCTGCGCCGCCTGGGGCACCGCCTCGAGGACCGCCGTCCGGCGTTGATCGAGATCGACCGTCAGGTGTCCGATTTCTACCATCGCACCCCGCGGCGCTTCTGGCAGGCACTGGGCCTCGAGTACGTCAGCCGCTGGATGCTCGCGCTCGAGTACTACCTCATCCTCGTGAGCCTGGGCCAGCACGTCTCGTTCCTCGTGGCGTTCGTGATCACCATCCTGGGCGGGTTGATCACCAACCTGCTGTTCTTCTTTCCCTACGAAGTCGGATCGAAGGAAGGCGGCCTCTTCCTGCTGTTCCGCCTGTTCGGGATCCCCGGCAAGCTCGGCGTCTACGCCGGGCTCGTGGACCGCGTACGCGACCTCGCATGGATCGCCCTCGGCCTCGCGCTGGTGTGGTTCGCCCGCCCCGACACGGGCGCCGCATCCGTCGTGCCGACGGGGGCTAAGGAGCAGCAGGCATGACGACCGTGACCCACGTGCTCGTCACGGCGCTCGGCGTGCAGGCGCTCGGGCTGCACGGTTCCGACGCGGCCCTGGCGTACGCGTTCGGCGTCGGCGTCGACATCGACCACGCGTTCAAGGCGCCGTTCTACCTCAAGGCGGTGGGGTGGAAGCGTCGCCTCGGCTACTACTGGCGCTCCTCGCTGCAGGAGCCGGTCGCGCTGCTGTGGGTGGCGCCGCTCTCCTGGCTGCTCGGCACGATCGTGCCGGTGCTGTTTCTCACGGTCCATATCGCGATGGACTACAGCGTCAGCTTCGAGAAGATGCCGTTCTACCCGTACTCGAGCTGGGTGACGCGCGGGTGGCTGCTGCAGTTCTCCGACAAGTCGAAGGAAATCGTCGCCTTCACCGTCTTCGCATGTTTGAGTCTCTACCTGTACTTGGCACGGCGCTAGACCGCGTGCTGCGGCCGCTCCTGCGGCTGCTGCACCTCGGGCTCGGCCTCACCCCGAACCAGATCACCTGGGCGGCGTTCGGCGTGAGTGTCGCGGCCGCCGCGCTCTTCGCAACGGGCCGGCTGGGAGCCGGGCTCGCGCTGCTCGCGCTCGGCCAGGTGCTCGACGGGCTGGACGGAGGCATCGCGCGCGCATTCAACCTCGTCTCGCCGGCGGGGAAACGCCTCGACGACCGGCTCGACCGGGCTTCGGAAGCGGTGGTGTTCGTCGGACTGGCGCTCGGGGCGTTCGTCGCATGGAAGCTCGCGGCGCTCGCGATGATCGCGATCCTGCTCAACTGGACGATCACCGATCGCTCGAAGCTCGACCCCGGCGTGAAGCGCTTCGCCTTGTACTTCGGTCTGTGGGTGCCCTATCGCACGGTGTTTCTGGTGATCTTCGGCGTCAACCTCGCCGCGTACGTCGTGGGCCTCCTGCTGCTCGACTTCCGGTTTCAGCTCAAGATGGATGCACTGGGCGGAGACCTCGACACCGTTGCCTCACGCGCGGCGGCGCTGCCGGACTAGGAAGGCGGCCCTCCGTGCTGGTGTTGCAGCTGCTCACCGCGCTGGCGACCGACAGCGCGCACAGCCTGAAGATCCCCGTTGCCCCGAAGGAATCGCTGCACGTCGTCGCCGCGGGTCCACAGGGCGGCCGTCCGGTGGTCCTGATCCCCGGGTTCTTCGGCTCCGCCTTCACGTTCCGCAACGTCACTCCGAAGCTGAATGCCGCGGGATACCGCACGCTCGTGATCGAGCCGCTCGGCATCGGCAGCTCGTCCCGTCCCGAGAAGGGGGATTATTCGCTCACCGGCCAGGCGCGCCGCATCGGCGCGGTGCTCGATTCGCTCGGCGTCCCCGCCGCGATCGTGGTGGCGCACTCCAACGGTGGATCGATCGCGATGCGGCTCGCGCTGCATCGGCCCAGTCTGGTGGAGGGCGTGCTGTCGATCGAAGGAGGTCCGACCGAGAGCGCCGTGACGCCGTCGTTTCGCTCGGCGCTGCGCTTCGCGCCGTGGATCCGGCTGTTCGGCGGGGTGAAACTGATCCGCTGGAAGATACGGCACATCCTGCTGGACTCGTCCGGGGACAAGAGCTGGGTGACGGACGACGTAGTGACGGGGTACACCGCGCCGGCGGCCGCGAACCTGACCGCAACCTTAAGAGCGTATCTCGCGATGGCGGCGTCGCCTGAGCCCGAGAAGCTCGCTCCCCGTCTCGGGGAGATCACATGTCCGGTGTTGTTGCTGGTGGGCGGGACGAAGCACGCTGGTGACGTTGATGAGAAAGAGGTGGTCTTGTTGCAGCGCACGCTGCCGGATTTCACCGTGGACAGCGTGCCTGGTGCCGGCCACTTCCTTCAAGAGGAAAGGCCCGACGTGCTGGTCGATCGAATCGAACACCTCGTGGGGCCGAAATCCTCGTTGGACATGATCGATGCGAATCGCCCTCATCGCTGAAGACTACTATCCGCAGCTCGGCGGCGTCCCGGAACACGTTCACAACCTCGCACTACAGCTGATCTCCTGGGGGCATCACGTCCATGTGATCACGGCCCGAATGCGCGGGGCTAATGGCGACGCGCCGTTCGTGCGCCGTGTGGGGACGAGCCTCGTCATCTACAGCAATGGCGGTGTCGCCCGCATCACGGTGGGGTGGCGGCTGCGGCGCCAGCTCGAGGAGCTGTTCCGCGCCGAACGCTACGACGTCGTCCACGTGCACGGCGGACTGGCACCGACCTTCGGCGTCGTGGCGCCCCTGGCGGCGTGGCAGCTCGGCATCCCCGTCGTCGCGACGTTCCATTCGTGGTTCCCGCGCTCGGTCGGGTACCGCGTCTTCCGGCCGATCTTCCAGCGGCTGCTCGACCGGCACGCCGCGGCGATCGCGGTGAGCACCCCAGTCGTCGAGGCGATGTCGCGCTACGTGCACGCCGACTGGGAGGTCATACCCAACGGCGTCAACACCCAGTTCTTCCAGCCCAACGGCCGCCGCGCCATCGACGCGCTGCGCCGCGGCCCGCGGCTGCTCTTCCTCGGGCGACTCGAGCCGCGCAACGGCCTCAACGTGATCCTCGAAGCGATGCCGCTTATCCTGCGGCGCTTCCCCAACGCCGTCCTTACCGTCGCCGGCGACGGCCCGTGGCGCGGCTACTACGAGCGGCGCGCTCGCGGCCTGCGACTGGGGGAGGGTGGGCGCGTGCGCTTCGTCGGGCGCGTGTTCCAGGAGCGACCCCTGCTCTACGCCGCTGCCGATCTGTACCTCTGCCCCACGACGCGCGCGTCGTTCGGGGTGACGCTGCTCGAATCGATGGCGTGCGGCACGCCGATGGTCCTGGCCGACAACGTCGGATTCCGCTCGGTGGTGCGCGAAGGACGCGAGGCCGTGTTCCTCAGCGATCAACGCCCTGACGTCTGGGCCGACACGGTGACCAGTCTCGTCGCCGACGTGGAACGCCGCTCGGCGATGCAGCGGGCCGGGCTGGAGCGCGCCGCCGAATTCGCGTGGCCCAAGGTCGCGCGCCGCGAGCTCGCCGTGTACGAGCGGGTGAGCGGGATCTCCGAGGAGTGCGCAATCCGGACAGCATAGGCTGGGACAGCTGGATGGGCGGATGGGCGGATGGAGTTTCGCCCCTCTCGCCTCCTGGTGAAATTCCAGTTCTATGCCGCCCGCGATCACCGCACAGTTACTCTCCAAGACATTCCAGGTCAAAGTCCGGGACCCCGGTCTCGCTGGTGCGGTTCGCGCATTGTTCCGCCCCCGCTACCGTGAAGTCCAGGCGGTGCGGGAAGTCAGCTTCGACATCGCAGCGGGCGAGATCGTCGCCTTTCTCGGTCCCAACGGCGCCGGCAAGACCACCACCCTCAAGATGCTCGCGGGGCTGCTCTATCCCACGACCGGGCAGGTGCACGTAGCCGGCTTCGAGCCCTGGTCGGGCGGCGCCGCGTTCAAGCGTCGCATCGCGCTGGTGCTCGGCAACCGCCAGCAGCTCGTGTGGGATCTCCCCGCCGAAGAGACGTTCCTCCTCAACCGCGCCATCTACGACATCGCCGAGGCCGATTTTCGGACGCGCCTGGCCGAGCTGGTTGACCTGCTGGGGCTCGCCGCCGCCGTCGACAAGCCGGTGCGCCAGCTCTCGCTCGGCGAGCGGATGAAGTGCGAGCTCGCCGCCGCCCTGCTGCACCGGCCGCCGATCCTGTTCCTGGACGAGCCGACGCTGGGACTCGACGTCAGCGCGCAGGACGCGATCCGCCGCTTCCTCGGAGCCTACCGCGACCGCTACGGTGCCACGATCCTGCTCACGTCTCACTACATGCAGGACGTCACCGCGCTCGCCTCCCGCGTCATCATGATCAACCGCGGCCGCCTGCTGTACGACGGCGCGCTCGACGCGCTGGTGGCGCGCATCGCGCCGACCAAGCGGCTCGAATTGGTGCTGGGGGGCCCGGTCAGCGAGGAGGCGCTGGGGGTGTTCGGCGCCGTGCACAGCTTCCGCTTTCCCAACGCCGTGCTCGACGTGCCGCGGGAGACCGCGGCCGCCACCAGCGCGCGGCTGCTCGCCGGTCTTCCGATCGCGGATCTCTCGATCGCGGATCCGCCGATCGAAGAGGTGATCCGGCTGGCGTTCGCCGAAGGAGAGGACGCGGCGTGAACGCCGTGACGTCCTGGGCGCGGCGCTACGGCGCGTTGATCCGCAACGCCTGGCTCATCGATTTACAGTATCGCGCGTCGATCCTGTTGTGGGTGCTGTGGGGCGTGACCGAGCCGGCGATCGCGCTCGGAATCTGGTGGGCGATCGCAGGCGCGGGCGACATCGACGGCTACGCGCGCGCTGACTTCGCCCGCTACTTCTTCGCGATGATGCTCGTCAATCAGCTCACCATCGCGTGGGATTCGTGGTATCTGGACGGATGGATTCGCAATGGTGAATTGAATTTCCGACTGGCGCGGCCGCTGCACCCGGCGCACGAGGCGACCGCTGACAACATCGCCTACAAGGCGCGCAGCGGCTCGATCATCGTGCTGGTCTGGCTCGTCGTCGCGGCGCTGTGGCCGGCGGTGCGGCTGCCGTTCGACCCCGCGCGCTGGGCGCTGACGGCGCTGGCGGTCGTGTTCGCGGCCGGCCTGCGGTTTCTCATCAGCTTCACCACCGGACTGCTGGCGTTCTGGACGACGCGCGCCAGCGCCATCATGGAGCTGCACGCCGGCATCGCGATGTTTCTCGCCGGTCGGATCGCTCCGCTGGCGCTGCTGCCGCCACCCATCGCGCATCTGGCGTCGGTCCTCTGGTTCCGGCCGATGCTCGCGTTCCCGGTCGAGGTCCTGACCGGCGCCGTGACGGGCGGCGCGGCGCTGCTGCAGGGGTTCGCCGCGCAAGCGTTCTGGCTCGCCGTCTGGTACGGGGCCTGTCGTCTCGCGTGGCAGCGCGGCCGGCTGCGCTATGGAGCGGTGGGAGGATGACGGAGCGGCGACTGCGTTGGCCGGCGATCCTCGCGAGTCTGGTGCGTCTGAACGCGGTGGAAGAGCTCCAGTACCGGGCGAACTTCTTCGCCAGCCTGCTCGGCACGGCGTTCTGGATCGCGACCGCGCTCCTCACCCTCGCGCTCTTCTTCCGGCATACGACGCGCCTGGGCGGCTGGGACTACTGGGAAGTCGTGGTGCTGCTGGGCGTGTTCAACGCCCTCACGGGTATCATCGAAGCCGTCTTGCGCCCGGGGATCGGCCAGCTGGCCGACGAAGTGAAGAGCGGCGCTCTGGACCTGGTGCTCATACGGCCGGCCGACGCGCAGCTGTTCGTTTCGTTTCGACGACTCGATCTGTGGCGCGTGACCGACGTCGTGCTCGGCCTCGCGCTCTCCGGATACGCCCTCTACCGCCTCGGCCACGTGCCGACGATCTGGCAGTCGGCGGCCTTCCTCGTAGCCCTCGCCGCAGCTGCGGTCGTCGTCTATGCCATCTGGGTCGCCCTGATGAGTCTCGCCTTCTGGTTCGTCGCCGTGGAGAATATCGCGGTGTTGTTCGACGCGGTGTACGAAGGGGCGCGCTACCCCGTCTCTGCGTATCCCGGAGCGCTGCGCTTCGTGTTCGTGTATCTCCTGCCGATCGCCTGGGCGACGACGGTGCCCGCCTCGGCGCTCACCGGACGAGCGTCGCCGCTCATTGGATTGGGAGCGGCTGCCGTGGGCGCGACCGCGTTTCTGTTGGCGCGATTGTTGTGGCGCACGGCGCTGAAGCGATATACCGGCGCCAGCGGCTGACAAAACCAAGGGCGTGAGAGGTGAGAGGTGAGACGGTTCGATGAGGTCCCTGGCTTTTACCGCTTACCGCTCACTGCTCACCGCTCACGCCTCCTGACTTGTTCGACCACTGCACGCGTCGCAGCTTCCAAATCGGGAGCGCGCAACAGGCTCGAGCCGATCAGAAACATCGTGTCGTCACCGTAGACGTCGATCCAGTGCGCGATGCGCGCGGCGTCGACCCCGCCCCCGGGCACCGGGAAGGCGGGACGGGTGGGGCCCAGCGGCGCCCGCAGCCGGCGGTTGATCGCCTGGCACAGTTCGAGCGTGAAGTAGCTGAACCGGCCACCGACGTTCGTGTAGACGACGCCGTCCGAGCCGATCACGCGGTAGAGCAGACCGTACAGCACGTCGGCGGCGATGCCGTGGTCGGTTCCGAAGAACGCCCCGCTCATCGTCGGATGCGACAGCACGACGAGCCCGCGCTCGCCCACCGCGCGCGCCGCGTCGACGCCCTGCGGCAGCAGGTTCACGAGCACGCCGCGGCACCCGGCCCGCGCCGCCACGTCCAGCCGCTCGGCGAAGCCCGTGAGCGATCCGCTGACGTTGGGAAAGTAGAACGTGTGCCCCCCTGTCTCGCGATTGGCCCGCGCCACCGCCTCCTGGCATCGCTCGACCCGCTCGCGATACGGCGCGGGAGTCTGATCGGCGAGGTTGTGGTCGTCCTTCACGATGTCGGCGCCGGCCTTGGCGAAGCGATAGCACAGCTCCGCAAGCGCCGGGGCGCCGAGCCCCAGTGGTTTCGTCGCGGTACAGATGAGCGGACGCCGCGGCGCCGCACACAGCTCGCGGATGCCGGCGATGCCGAAGCGCGGACCGGGGAGCGCGCGCAGCAGCGACTCTGGGATGTCGAGATCGATGAGCCGCACGCTG
>DATFSB010000007.1:0-4399 GCA_035262825.1 Gemmatimonadales bacterium
TGTACTCCTTTAGAATGTCGTTCTGTACCGTGCCGCGCAGCTTCGCGATCGGGACTCCCTGCCGCTCCCCGGCGGCGACGTAGAAGCAGAACAAGATCGCCGCGGGTCCATTGATCGTCATCGACGTGGAGACCTGGTCGAACGGGATGCCCCGGAACAGGTCCTCCATGTCGGCGAGGCTCGAGATCGCAACGCCGCACTTCCCCACTTCCCCTTCAGAGCGCGGGTGATCGGAGTCGTAGCCCATCAGCGTCGGGAAGTCGAAGGCGACCGACAGCCCGGTCTGGCCGCGCTCCAGCAGGAACTTGTAGCGGCGGTTCGTATCCTCGGCGGTACCGAAGCCGGCGAACTGGCGCATCGTCCACAACCGTCCCCGGTACATCGTGGGATGAATGCCGCGCGTGAACGGGTACGCACCCGGCTCACCGAGCTGCGTCGCCGGATTCCACCCGTTCAGATCGTCGGCCGTATACAGCGGCTTGCGCTCGATGCTCATCGGGGAGCTCCACTCTTCGCCTGCTCGAGGATTTCCGCCGCCACCTCATAGGGACTGCGCGTACCGGCGGTGATGTCGTCCAGCGCCTGCGTCAGGATCGCCTCGGCGCCCGATCCTTCCCATACCCACTGCTGCACGGCACGATTGACGGCGGCGCGCGTCCGCTCCGCGAGCCGCTCGCGCCGCCGCAGGGCGAGACGGCCGCTCGATTCGAGATACGCGCGATGCCGGTCGAGTGCTTCGATCAATGCGGAGATTCCCTCGCCCTTTGGGGCCACCGTTTGGAGAACGACCGGCTCCCAAAACGGCTCGGATGGGCGGATGGGCGGATGGGCGGATGGACCGTCCGACCGCCTGACCGCCGCCTTGAGATCCGCCCCATGATGAGGCGCTACGTGCCGGTACGCGTTCCCCCGCCGAATCCCCAGCATGATCTCGATCTCGCGTTGCATCTTTTCGGCGCCGGGACGGTCTGCCTTGTTGATCACATACACGTCGGCGACCTCCATGACGCCCGCCTTGAGGGTCTGGATTCCGTCCCCCGACTCCGGGACGAGAACCAGCACCGTCGATTCGGCGCTGCGGGCTACGTCGAGCTCCGTCTGGCCCACGCCGACCGTCTCGATGATGATGCGCTCGAACCCGAACGCCTCGAGGACGTCGCACACCTCTTCCGTGGTAGTGGCCAGGCCGCCGATCGAGCCGCGGGTCGCCATCGAGCGAATGAACACCCCGGGGTCGGTGCTGGCCGTTTCCATGCGAATCCGATCGCCCAGCAGCGCGCCGCCCGAGAACGGGCTCGTCGGGTCGACGGCGACCACCGCAACCTTCACGCCCACGCTCCGGAACGACCGGATCAGCTGCTCGGTGAGGGTGCTCTTCCCGGCACCGGGCGGCCCCGTGATGCCGATGCGGCGGGCGCGCCCTCGTCCCAGCCGCTCGTGGACGTGCGTCAACACCCGCTCGAACCCGTCCCGCTGGTTCTCGACGAGGCTGATGGCGCGAGCGAGGGCAGTGACGTCGCCCGAATCGAGGCCCTGCAGGATGGGATCAGGAGGCATGAACGCCGCCGAAAGATATATCGATCATGGCGCCCGCTCCTCACCGCCATCCAGGACGATGGCGCGAGCGGGCGCGCGGCGCACGACGACGCGCTCGACGCGCATGGCGGTCGCCGCCAGCACATCGAACTCCCAGCCCCCGAGCACGAACCGTTCACCGCTGCGCGGGATTCTGCCGAGGGCCTGCATCAACAGGCCTCCGACGGTCTGTGCCGCGCCGGCCTTGGGCCCCGCGCCGAGGCTTTCCACCAGCATGCTCACAGGTGTCGCCCCATCGGCTTCGATTAGCGCCGCAACCGGCGCGTCCGCCGCTACCGGGAGCGCGGGGCCTTCCAGAACTTCGCTCACGAGATCGCGCAGCAGATCCTCGAAGGTCACGAGGCCCGCGGTGCCGCCGAACTCGTCGAGCACGACCGCGAGATGGCTGCCGCCGCGCTGCATTTCGAGCATCAGATCGGCGGCGCGGCGTGTGCCCGGCACCGACAACACGTTGCGCACGCGCACCGGCGCGTCCTGCGCCGACGCGAGCAAGTCGAAGGCGTGCGCGGCGCCGACGATCTCGTCGAGCGAGCCGCGGTAGACCGGATAGCGGCTGTATCCCGATTGCACGAACACGTGCGCCGCTTCGGCGGCGAGCATCCCCTCCGGCACGGCGACCACCGCCGTGCGCGGAGTCATCAGCTCAGCGACAGGACGATCCGAGAACGCGAGCACCCCGGACACCACCTCGATCTCATCGGTGGCGGCGATCACGCTCGTGTCGCCGGTGATCACGGCCGCCAGGGCGCCGCGGGCGGTCGGATCGCGCGTTGGGATAAATGGCGCGAACAGCGCCGCCGCCCGCTCCATCCACGGCACTGCCGGTGCCACGATGCGCTCGGGCCAGCGCCGGCCGACGACGCGCGGCAGCAGGTAGGCCGCGATGACGAACAGGGGCACGATCAGGAGCACGCTGACGAGCCCGAGGAACGTCGTGGTGGTGCGCGCCAGGAGCGCCGGAATCGTGGCCGCCGCCACCAGCACGCCCAGCGTCGTGAGCAGATTGGCGGTCGACAGCACGCGCCCCGGATTGCGCAGCGCCTGCGCGGTCGCGGGAGCCCCACGCAGCTTGTAGGACACCCAGCGCGTCAGGTCGGCCTGGCTGACCGCGGCAGCCGATACGCCGATCGCCGCGGCGGTGCCGGCGAGCGCGAGGCCCAGGACGAGCAGCAGGAGCGGCCAGATCACGCCGGCTCGAACATCACGGCCCGGACTCGCTGCCGCTCCACCCGCTCGACGACGACACGGTACCCGTCGAGCACCAGCTCGTCGCCGGTGCGCGGCACGCGCCCCAGGATGGTGTAGATCAGACCGCCGACCGTCGATACTTCGGGGTGCGTGAAAGGACGACCCAGCGCCTCCGAAAGCTCGTCGAGCCCCGCGCTGCCGTCGACCCACACCCGCTCCCCTTCGCGCCGGATCTCGGGTCGTTCACCGGTGTCGTGCTCGTCGCGAATCTCGCCCACGATTTCCTCGAGCACGTCTTCGCGCGTGATCAATCCTGCCGTACCGCCGAATTCGTCGACGACGATCGCGAGATGGGCGGGACCATGCTGGAAGTCACGCAGCTGGGCGTCGAGCGTCTTGGTCTCGGGGACGAAGGACGCCGGGCGCATCAGCTCCTGCCAGCGCGCCGGGCGCCCGGCGGCGGGGAGCTCCATGGCCAGGGGGACGAGATCCTTGGCATACAGAATCCCGATGAGGTTGTCGGCCGTCCCGTCGTACACGGGCAAACGCGTATGCTCGCTCGACCGAAAGGCGTCGAGCACGTCCTCTTTCGTCGCCGAGAGATCGATGCCGATCATGTCGAGCCGCGGGGTCATGACTTCATCGACCGTCGTGTCGGCGATCGAGAAGATGCCGAGCAGCACGTCGCGCTCCGTGTCGCCCAGCGTTGGCGTCGCCGATCCGGGAGCGGGGATCATCGAGTGCAGGCCCCGGTCCACGGCGGCGAGGATGCGGAGCAATGGTTGGAACGGCGGCAGGGTGCGCCGCCCCAACGGCAGGCTGAGCGCGGCCAGCTCGGGGTTGAGCCGCGCGATGCTGCGCGGCAGCGCGTCGCCGATCACGAACATCAGGAACGCCGTGAGCAGCACCGCGCCCAGCGCCTCCAGCCAGGGGCGGTCCCACCAGTGCACCGCGTGCGCCGCCGCGACGGCGCCGAGCACGAGCAGCGCGAGCCGGGCGACGTGCAGCGCACGATTCAGCGGCACCTTTCCCCAAATCGTCGCGGGCGGCGCGTCACCCAGCGTGTGCAGCGTCTCACCGACCGCCGCTTCCTCGCCGAGCGCCAGCAGGCCGGCCCAGACGGCGGCAGCGAGGGCGATCAGTGCACCGCCCCAGGCAAGCACGATCAGGCCCGCCTCCGTCCAGTCAGCCAGAGCACGTAGCGCTCCTGACGCCGCCACATCGCCGAGCGCGTGCGGCCGGGGCCGTCGGGGTGATCATATCCGAGGACGTGCAGTGTGCCGTGGACGGCGAGGCGCACGAGCTCTTCCTGCAGGCGGTCGATCGCCCGACCGCCCACGAATGCGCGAGCCGCCGCCGGGCAGATGTACACGTCGCCGAGTATCGCGCCATCCGGCTGTGGCAGTGTGAATGCGATCACATCCGTCAGACCGCGGCGCCCCGTCGCGCGGCGGTTCAGGCGTCGCATCGCCGCGGCCCCGAGCAGCGACAGCTCGACGCGCGCCCGGCGCGCCCCTTCCCACCGCAGCACGCGCGCCGCGACCCGCGCCAGCCGATCAGCCGCCAGCGGCGGGCCGCGCCGGCTGCCAGGCCTTCGTGATGCCGCCACTGGATT
>DATFSB010000008.1:0-4244 GCA_035262825.1 Gemmatimonadales bacterium
CCGGAACACGTTCACGGAAGCACCGTCGACCTGCACCTGGGCTGTGGTGTCGCTCGCGGCGATCACCGTCGGCTGCCCGAAGCGCACGCGGAACGCCATGGCGCCGTTCGGCACGAGTTGGCGGATCGAATCGATCGCGAATCCGGCGAAGCTCGAATCCGAGTTCATCGACGCCCGCGGCAGCGAATTGATCGAGAACACGGTGTTCGCGCTCGTCCCCGGATAGGGATCGCCGCCATCGCCGCGGTTGCATCCGCTGACACCGCACCACAGCTGTCGCAGCCCGTCCCCCTCTTCCAGCACGAGGCCGTGAATCGCGAGGGAATTGATCTGGTTGCCCTGCCGGAAGCCGTTGTCCGCCGCGATCACCGAATCGACATGCCAGATGAACAGCCCGCCACCGCACCCCGGCGGATCGTTGCTGCGGGCGCAATGGACCCTGATCATCGCGCTGTCGGACCCGAGGCGCTGGCGGTTCTCGAGCAGGAAGTATTCACCACGCGGGTTCGATCCGCCCGGGCGCACGACATACGCGCTGTCGGACGCCGGCGCAGGTCCGAGGGTGTAGGTCCCGGTGACCGTGATGGGAGCGAGGGTGACCCACCCCAGCTCGCCGAGCGACCAGGCCTCCATCCGTGCCGGCGAGAGCGGCGTCGCGTAGTTGCCGCTGCCCATGATGCCCCACTCGCCGATTCCCTCGGTCGAGAACGACAGGTCATACAGGTCGGGCAGGCCAAGTCCGTGCCCGGACTCGTGCGCCGCCGTCCCGGCCGACATGATCTGGCTGGTGTCGCACGCCGTCGACCCGCCCACACCGCTCTGGAAGGTGTAGTCGCGGATCTTGATGAACCCGCCGTTCGACGCCGGGGTCTTGGTCGTGTAGGGCGCGAGCATCTGGTAGCGATGCGACCAGATGTGGTTGTTGGTCGCACCGCCGCACGCGCCGTCCTGCGCCGGGTGCACGAAGATCGCCATGTCGACGTAGCCGTCGTCATCGGCCGAGTTGGGAATGCCGTCCGGGCCGTCGCTGTCGAACTGACCCCAGTCGACGGAGGCGGCGGAGTCGATCTTGGCCAGCGCCTGGGCCATCCCGACCTGCATGTCGACGATGGCGGTGCCGCTGAAGATGCCGTTGCAGTTCGACGTGCCGAAGGGATTGCCGATGCAGCTCGTGCCGCCGGTGTAGGCGACCTCGTTGCTGTCGAGCACTGCCCATCCGAGCACACGACCCTGCATGCTGAACAGATGGTTGGACAGCTCCTCGTAATAGGTGCGGACGGTGTACGGCCGCGGAGGAGAGAGCGTGGACGGGCTGGTGCCGAACAACACGGCGCTGTACTGCGCGGTGTCGCGCAGCGTGCCGAGATTGGTGTCCTTGTAGCGCAACAGGATGGCCGGGACGAGCAAGGTCCCGGAGACCGCCGCTGCTCCGGACAGCGCGAAGGCCCGCTCCAGCGGCGCGTTGAGACTCGGAAAATCGCGGCGCCCGAGCAGCGCCGCCCGCGCCCGCGCGATGGACCGCGCGCGCACGCGCCACACGCCGTCGCGATGGAAATCGAGTCCCGGAATCTCCCACCGTGGCGAGAGCTGCTGCTGCGCGCCCGCTATCCCGGGGCTCGTCATGAGCACCGCGAGCCCCAGCCAGATGAACCGGCAACGCCTCACAGGGAGATCCTTAACGCAG
Source organism: Gemmatimonadales bacterium (assembly GCA_035262825.1). Classification (GTDB taxonomy): domain Bacteria; phylum Gemmatimonadota; class Gemmatimonadetes; order Gemmatimonadales; family GWC2-71-9; genus DASTHG01. Next base: position 1,685 of record DATFSB010000008.1, read on the forward strand.
GAGACACTTCGCCGCAATTTACTCTAGAGGTAGATACCAGTCTGAGCGGTGGGCCGCGTCACACTGTGGTGACGGTGCCCCGGGAGCGGCGCGCCAGCCACAGTCCGAGACCAGTGAACACGACGACGCCCGCCACCACCTTGCATCTATAAAGGAACGGATTGGCCTCGTCCGCCGGCGGCACGAACCCCAACACGATGGACAGCAGCACCGCCACTAAGCCGAGCAATCCGAGCACCAGCGTTCCGGCGGTCCGCTGCCGACGCAGCTTCAGGTATACGACGAAGATGTAGACGTAAGGGATAAAGAAGAGAATCAAGGTCAATTGCGTCAGCAGGAGATAAGCAGATTTGACCGTGGTGTTCGCGAGACTCGCGATGATGAAAATCGTTGCCAGGACCCCCATCAAGATCAGCGACACATACGGCGTCTGCCAGCGCGGGTGTAGCTTGGCGAACGCCGGCGGCAGTGCATCGTTGACGCCGGCCGCGAACGGCAGGCGCGCCGACCCCGCGAGCCAGGCCCCCACTCCACCCAGGTTCCCGAGCGTAAGCAAGATCGCAATCGCGATCGGCAACCACCCGATCCCGGAGCTGCCGATGCGCTCGACGAGCGCTTGCGCGGCCTGCGGCATGCCATTGGTGACGCTGACCGTGTTCGCCGGCAACGCCACGATCATCGCCGCCGTCCCGATGATGTAGACCGCCACGATCGCGAACCCGGAGACCACGACACCGCGCCGCAACGTGGCCGCCGCGTTGTGAATCTCACCGCCGAGCGTCGGGGCCAGCTCCAGCCCGGCGAACGCGAACGTCATCGTGGCGAAGAGATTGATCGAGGGGAAATCGAAACGCGTGGGGACGAGACCGCTGACGTGGATCGGCGTGGCACTTCCCCGCGCCGCAAAGCCCCACACCGCGAGCAGCACGAACAGCAACGCGGGAATCCACGTCCCGATGCCACCAAGATTCTGGAGCCACTTCCCGACGCGCAGTCCGACCACGTTCAGCCACACCGCGATCCACAGCCCCACGAGCGACACGATCCGGATGAACCCCGGGTCGTTACCGAGCGACGCCGTCCGTGGTCCACCGGCGTAGGCCGCGATCGCCGCCGTCGCCACGAGCAGCGACGGGAAGTACAGCAGGTTGTTCACCCAGTAGAGCCATCCCGCCACGAACGCCTGCCGCGGCCCATAGGCGCGGTCGACCCAGCAGTAGATCCCGCCGGAGCTGGGATCAATATCGGCCAGCTCGCGCACGGCGATCGCCGAGGGAATGAAAAACACCAGCATCGCCACTACCCATACGCTGAGCGAAGCGAGTCCGAACTGGCTTGCCGCCGTGGTGAGCCAGCGCAGCCCCACGATCGCCGTGATGTTGAACAGCACGACGTCGCGCAACCCCATGACGCGGGGCAGCTCCGGACGCTTGCCGGGTTCGCTCACAGCGGCAGGCTCAGGTGCGGCAACGCGTGCACCGGGTGACTGCCACGCGCGGCGTTGCGTTCTGCGCCGCGAGGGGAACCAGCCGACCGCGCGAGGGAGTAGAACAACTGGGACTGTACCACGGCGCCCGTAACTTACGCGACCGCTGAAAACACCGCTAACACACGATCACGCATCACCTTGCGGTTTCCCCAGGGCGCGGCTAAGCTGTAGCACGATTTCCACACATTAAAGAGGGCTCGTGCGCACCGAAACGCTGCAGCACATCGCGTTGTTCGACAAATGCCGCAATTACACCCGCGCTCGCGAAGTGCAGGCGGCCGGGCTGTATCCGTACTTCAAGGCGATCTCCCGCTCCGAGGACACCGTCGTCGTCATCGAGGGCAAAGAGCGCATCATGATGGGGTCCAACAACTACCTGGGCCTCACCCATCATCCGGAAGTACTGGCGGAAGCGCGCGCCGCGCTGGAGCGCTACGGGTCGGGATGCACCGGCAGCCGGTTCCTGAACGGCACCCTCGACCTGCACGAACGGCTCGAGGGAGAGCTGGCGGAGTTCCTCGGCAAGGAATCGTGCCTCGTCTTCTCCACCGGCTACCAGGCGAACCTGGGCGTGATCTCCGGGCTGGTCGGCCGGGGCGACGTCGTGTTCCTCGACAAGCTCGACCACGCCTCGATCGTGGACGGCGCCAAGATGTCGCACGGCGAGACGACACGGTTCAACCACGGCGACCTGGCCGGCCTCGAGCGCAAGATGCAGCGCGTCCCCGAAGGCACCGGGACGATGGTGATCGTGGACGGCGTCTACTCGATGGAAGGCGACATCGCCGACCTCCCCGCCCTGCTGCGCGTGACCCAGAAGTATGGCGCGGCGCTGGCGGTCGACGACGCCCACTCGATCGGCGTGCTCGGTCCCAAGGGCGACGGCACCGCCGCCCATTTCGGCGTGACGGACGAGGTCGACCTCATCGTCGGGACGTTCTCCAAGTCGCTCGCCTCGATCGGCGGCTTCGCCGCCGGCGCCGAGAGCATCATCCATTACCTCAAGCACCACAGCCGGCCGCTGATCTTCACCGCCGCGCTGCCGCCGTCGAACACCGCGGGGGTGCTCGC
>DATFSB010000009.1:0-7711 GCA_035262825.1 Gemmatimonadales bacterium
GAAGGCGGGCCGCGCCGCCGCCACCTCGCGCGACATCCGCGCCTGCGCTTGCTCAGGAGTCTCCGGTTTCGCACAGCCCGCCAGCACCACCAAGAGGGCGCCGCTGGCGCCCAATACAGCACGCATGGAATGCCTCCCCAGGAACGTGGTCAACGCGACGTCACCCGCTTTCACCCGGCGAGAAGTCTAACGGTCACCCTCCTCCAGCGCCCGCTCTCGCCCCGCCTGCCGGGGTCGTCCCGGCGCCCGCCGCGGATGCGTCCATCCCGGAAATGTTGCGGCCCCGATCCCGGTGCGGGCACATTGCAAACAGGGCGTTCGTCACGACCACGTTCAGCACCAGGGTAGGATCGTTCGAATTCTGGCTCCAGAAGATGCCGGGCGGCGGGCAGGTCCAGCTGCGGTACCTGCTGGTGTGGCGCTAGGCGAAGTCGCTGTACTGCGTAAGTTCGCAACGGCCGGCAACACTTCGATACCATAATTCGCGGCGGGCGAGCGCATCCTTTGGGGTGCTCGCCCGCGTTCGCTCCGCTGCCGTGCTCGGCATCGACGCCTACCTGGTCGACGTTGAGACCGACATCGCCAACGGCCTTCCCACGTTCGCTACCGTCGGGCTCCCGCACGGCGCTGTGAAGGAGGGCCGCGAGCGAGTCTATTCGGCGATCGCCAACACCGGCTACACTTTCCCCCTGAAACGCATCACCGTGAACCTCGCCCCGGCGGATGTGCGCAAAGAGGGCTCGGCGTTCGATCTGCCGATCGCGGTCGGGATCCTCGCCGCCACCGAGCAAATCGGCGTAGAGCGCCTGGGACGCGTCATCGTCCTCGGGGAGCTGGGTCTCGAGGGTGCCATACGGCCGGTGCGCGGTGCGCTCCCTGTAGCGTTAGCGGCGCGCGCAGCGGGTGCCGACGCGCTCGTCCTCCCAAAGGAGAATCTCGCCGAGGCGGGCGTCGTGTCCGGGCTCAAGGTGCTGGGGGCGAGCGGCCTCGCCGAGCTGGCCGACTTCCTCGACGGGAAGACGGAGCTTCTCGCCGCCGACGTCGATCTCTCGAGCCTGTTCGCTGAGCGGGCGCGGGAGGAGGTCGACTTCGCCGAAGTGAAGGGGCAGGCCCACGCCAAGCGTGCACTCGAGGTCGCGGCCGCCGGATCGCACAATCTCATCATGGTGGGCCCGCCCGGCAGCGGGAAGACGATGCTGGCGCGGCGCCTTCCCACGATCCTGCCGCGCATGAGCCTCGAAGAAGCGCTCGAGACGACGAAAATTCACTCCGTGGCGGGCGTCCTGTCGCTGGGCGAGTCGCTCGTCGCCCGGCGGCCGTTCCGCGCTCCCCATCACACCATCTCGGACGCGGGCCTGATCGGGGGCGGATCGTACCCGCGCCCCGGCGAGGTGAGCCTGGCGCACGGTGGCGTACTGTTTCTCGACGAGCTGCCGGAATTCCGCAAGAACGTGCTGGAGGTATTGCGGCAGCCGCTCGAGGACGGCACGGTGACGATCGCGCGGGCGTCGATGAGCCTGACCTACCCGGCGCGCTTCATGCTCGCCGCGGCGATGAATCCCTGTCCCTGCGGCTGGTTCGGCGACCCGCAGCACACCTGCTCCTGCGGTTCGCAAGGGGTGTTGCGCTATCTGGCGCGGGTGTCGGGACCGCTGCTCGACCGCATCGACCTGCATCTCGAAGTACCGGCGGTCGCCTACCAGGCGCTGGCCGAGCGCGGGGCGGGGGAGCCGAGCGACGCGATTCGCGAGCGCGTGGACCGGGCGCGCCTGGTGCAGCGGGAGCGGTTTGCGAAGCGGCCGGGGGTCTACGCCAACGCCCACATGGCGCCGCGCGACATCCGCTCGTTCTGCCGCGTGTCGGACGGCGCCGATGCGCTGTTACGCACGGCGATCAGCCGGCTCGGGCTGTCGGCACGCGGCTATCACCGCGTATTGAAGATCGCGCGCACCGTCGCCGATCTCGACGGCCAGCCGGAGCTCGAGCCGAAGCATGTCAGCGAGGCGATCCAGTACCGCAGTCTCGATCGACGCGGCGTGGGGTAACAGGTTGTGAGATGCACCAAGTGCACATATGTACATGCATATGAGAACCACGCTCGATCTCGATGACGCGCTGATCGAAGAGGCCCGTCGCGTGACGGGAATGCGCGAGAAAACCGCGATCGTTCACGCCGCCCTCGAGGCGTTGGTCTCCCTCGAAAACGCCCGGCGCCTGGCCGCCCTGGGCGGCAGCGAACCCGACCTCAGGGCCATGATGCGTCGGCGCCTGCCACCACAGCGCCGGCGTCGGTGATTGTCGATCCAGTTGCCCTTTCATTCGAGGCGTGAAGCCTTCAGGGCCTATTTCTGGTGGAGTTGATCAAGAAGCAGACCTTGGATCTGTTTCAGGCATACGAGTGGCCGGGTGCATCGTTCGTCATTCCCTCCTTGGTCCTTCACGAGCGGTCGCGCGAACGCCGACTACAGACAGAGGTTCATCGTGTCAGAGATCCTCGATGCATCCGAGACCTCAACCGGTGTGGTGTAAGAGCCAATCGAAGAAGAAAACCATCGCCATCATAGGTACAGGAAGGCCTAAGATGGACCCCACTAAATGATCGCGCCACCGTACGGCAGTCATCGGCAAGGCATAGTTGAGTGGCGGTGCCGTCTGGAAGATTAGCCGCAGCAGCGCAACAGTCTGTACTGGGCGACGATCGATATTCCTCAGCAGACGCTGAATCACTGGGCGCTGAACGGCTGCGAGTGCCTGTCCAGCGAACGCGCGTACTACGGTGAAACTGACGATCGCCGAGATGAGTGCGCCGAGTAGCGCGACGAGGATGCTGCGGTTCCTACCATACAGGAGTACCGCTGCCGCAACGAATACAGTGCTCGGAACGCGCAGCAACTGTCCGAGCGAAAAGACAACAATAAATGCGACCACTCCCCAGAGACCTCTCCCTACCAATAAGCCGCGGATGCTCTCGGGCGTAAAGCGCCCGGTCACACCAGTCGCCCAAGCTGCGATCCAGAGACCAAAAACGACCACCGTTAGAAAAATCAGTCGGTACCCGGCCCGAAGCGCCACACACAAACCGATCTATAGCCAGCACCGCACCGAGCGGCGATAGGTCCGATATTCGTCACTCAATCGTTGCTCCAGGCGACGCTTTTCGTGGCGGATAAGTACCCCCCCTAAGGATGACGAAGTAAACAGAGGCGACGAGCAGAGGAGTCATGCTGCCGCGCAAAAGAGCCACGCCAGAACAAGGAGTACGGCCCCGAAGTACATGGGATTGCGCGTCCAGCAATAGAGGCCGTGGCGAATCAGCGCAGTAGATTCACTGAACGGCGTGATCGGCGTTGCGGCTGCCTGGAACGCCCGGCGCGAAAATACGACCATAGCGACGCCCGCTGCCATGAGGGCAGCTTTTGCACAGGAGAAAGGCGTGTGCACAGCGGTGGCTAGCGGCACTGTGATGTGCAGGACGAGCATCGCGATCAATGCGATCAGCGCGATCCTCGGCGGCATCAGGGACGACACGTGGTTCACGGCCGGACTCCTCCAACGCATGGGTTCACTCCTGTCGCGCAAGCCACCGCAGGCTTGAGCTTCATCATTTGCAGCCGCACGTCTGAGAATCCGGCCTGCGTGAGGGCCGCGACGATTTCTTTACCCCTCGCAGCAGCGGTTGCATCCGTCGCTCCGGGACCGCGCGGCTGATGCGCGATTGCGATGCGGCCGCGTGGGCGCATAACGCGGCGCAACTCCTTGAGACGATCACTCGTCTGGGCCCGGAACATGATTGCGTTGACCGCGAGAATCTTGTCGAACGGTTCCGGGAACACTGGCAGGGTGTCAACGGAACCGAGCCGCAAATCGACCCGGCCGGTGCGAATAGCGACGGCGTTGCGCCTCGTCGCCTGACGCAGCATTTCTTCGGAGTGATCGAGGCCGCACACGTACCCATCCACCGCGAGACGGCTGATTTCCCTGACCGCTATTCCCGGTCCGAATCCGATCTCCAAGACTCGGTCGTGGCGCTGGACATCAAGCAGGGAGACCGCCCAGACATTCCGCCGGCGATTCGATAGACGTGAGGCCATGATCCAGCCAACGACACGGCCCGGGAAACCAGTGGGGCGTTCAAACTGTGCACGTAGGCGACCGATGATCTCTTTTGTGAGATTCACATCCACGCCTCTGGTTGATCGGGTTCCCTCACTCCTGCATGATCGATGCTGAACCGCACTTCAAGTCAAGGGATGAACGATGTCGAGCCGAGCATTTCTTGGGATTGGTGAGTTGGGCCGGCGAACGGGGTTGGCAACCTCGGCGTTGCGCTACTACGAGCGAGTTGGACTGTTGTCGCCGGATGGTCGAGAGAGCGGGCGGAGGTACTACGGCCCCGCGAGTGCCCAGCGGATAGCGCTGATTCGGCTCTGCCAGGATGCGGGGTTCACGCTCGCGGAGATCCGTGCATTTGTCGCAGCCGGAAGTCGGCGACATCCCTCATGGACGCGACTGATGAAAGCCAAGCTGACGGAACTCGAGGCTTCTATTGCTCAAGCGATGCGCGCGAAGGCTCTCATTGAGCACGCGCTCGCCTGCCGACACCGAGAGCTTTCGATGTGTCCCAACTTCCGCGCCGCACTCGAGGCGCGCGTCAGCGCTCAGGGCACCGATCCACTGCACGCCATGTCGCGAATGCATCGCACCAAAGCGTCAGTCCGCGACCGGTAAACTTTCGCCCGTTTTGTAATGATGAAGGAATCAACGCGTCGGTGATCCTGTGAAGCAGCGCTAGCGCTCGGCGAGCTTGCGGCGCGCCCGTTCCCGCAGATCGGCGTCGGGATCGCTCGCCACGATCTGGCGGAGCTTGTCGAGCGACGCGGCGTCGCGGCGCTCCGCCATCAGCCGGATCAAGCGATCGCGCAGTTCCCGATTGTCGATCGAGTCGTACATCCTGGCCAGCTCCTCCGAGCGCAGGCCGGACTCATCCAGCGTACGCAGCGCCCGGTCCCGCAGATCGGGGTGCGCGTTGGGGTCCAGCGCCACCTGCCGCAGAAACGCCAGGTTCTCGGCGCCGCCCGCTTCGCCGAGCGACCGCAGCACCCGATCCCGCAGATCGGTGACGTCGAGCCGGGCGTAGATCCGGCGCAGGTAGGACGTCTGCCCCTGCTCGCCGAGGCCGCGGATCGCGCGGTCGCGTATATCGGCCGGCTCGCTCGAGTTCTCCGCGATCGCCTCGACCCACTGCAGCGAGGCCTGGCTGCCCTCTTCAGCGGCGGTGCGCACCACGCGGTCTTTGAGATCGGGATGCGAGAGACTGGGGTAGAGGGCCCGCAGCCGATCGACGTCGTTCATGTCCTCGCCGATCACCCGGATCGCCCGGTCGCGCAGCCCGATCGACTCGCGCTCGTTGCGCGCCACGCCCATGATCCAGTCGGCATTGGCGTTCGAGTGTGAGTCGCCGAGCTCTCGGATGATCCGCTCCTTCAATTGCGTCTGCGTGACCCGCGCGTACAGCTGGCGCAGAAACGCGTCGTCGTCAGGGTGGATCACCACCCGAATCGCGCGCTCCCGGACATCGGGGACGTCGGTTTCGTCGGCGGCGATCGCCCGTACTCCCTCGTCGATCGTGTCGTTCGACTCGCGCGGGGCGAGGCGTGTCGCCCACTTGAGTCCCTGCTCCCGATTCGCCGCTGGGAGAGAGCGGTCACGGGCGATGGCGAAGATGCGGGAGGAGATGCGGACGCTGTCAGCGATCGCCGCAGCGAGCAGCGCCCGCGAGACCGTTTGCTCGTTCGCGCTCCGGGCGACACCGATCAACCAGTCGACGGCATCCGCGGTGCTGACCACCCCAAGGTTCACATCGGCGCGAGGCGCGTCGCGGCCGACGCTGGGCCAGATCATCCCGACACGGTGGTTCTGGACGACGAAGCGGAGCCGCACCGGGCCGGTCATGCATACCGGGATCTGGGCCGTCCCGATCGAAGTGATGAGGTCGCCGCCATCGGTGAAAATGATGATCTCACCACGCTGCTCCAGGCCGCGCAGGATGATGTTGTGACCCCCGCAGACGTCGGGGCGGGCGGCGTAGGTGAGCGTGGCCGACCCATCGCGCAGTGCAGCGATCCTGCCGGCGAGACCCTGGGTCGTCGCCGGCGCGCTCGGCAACACGGCAAGGACAACCAGGATCGACAAATGGCGTGACGACATGCGGTGACCTCCCATTGAGGGGTTAGTCACCAGCGCCCATGAAAAGGTTGCGGCTAACGCAGCGCGACGATCTTCCAGCCCGAGGGGGTGATGCGCAGGGTCGCCTGCCAGCTCACCTGCTGGTGGCCGGCGGCGCCGCTTTGGATCTCCGTGTAATCGTAGGCACCTTCGAGCGTTGCGTTGGCTTCGAAGGGACCGAGGCGATTCACGCCGCTGGCGTTGAGCTGCATCGTCATGTTGCTCGCCTTGAGGAACAGGTCCCCCCATTCCTGAGCCTGCTGCTCCGTGATGCGGGGATACACGACCCGGATGCGCGCCAGGCTCTTGTTGCTGAACGCGTCGGCGAATTCCGCGGCGACCTGTTGGGCTTCGGTCTGGAGCCCGCCGCGCTCGCCGCCGCCGCGACGGAACCCGCCCCCATCGGTGCGCCGCGGCGCATTCGCGGCGGCGGTCCCGGCTGCGGTCCACTCCGTCACTGCCGTCGCCAGCTTGGCCCTCGCCTCGCCGTAGTGTCCCGATTGCGCCAGTACGTCGGCGGCGTTCGCGTCGGCGTCACCAGCGGCGAGCGCGTCGGAGCTCGCTCCGGCACCCGCAGCACGCAGGCGGACGGCGAGCGCCTGTGCTTCCGCGATCTTGAACGCCTGCGACTCGGCGCGGGACGTCCCGCTCGGTGCGGGGGTCGTGGTCGAGGGTGCAGGGCGCGTCGTCGTCCCGGTCCGCTTCGTGGTATCGGCGTTCGAGGGAGGGAGAGACGCGGCGGCCATGCGCACCGTTTCGGGCTCTGCGACGCGCACCGTTTCGACCGCCGCCAGCGCAGGCGGAGGCGGAAGCGTCGGCGCGGCAGACGGCTTGCGACCGAGGAACCACCACGTCGCACCAACGGCGAGGAGCACCAGGGGAATGACGTATACGAGCACCGAGCGTCGTGGAGCAGGCGCGGGCGCCGGCGCGCGCGACCCCGACGGAACGGATGTGCCGGTGCGCGTGGCGGGACGGCGCTCCCGCGGCGTCGCTGTGCGGGTGGCGGGCGGCGGCGCCAGCTTGTTGGCGGGGACGGGGCTCATGGGCGTGCGGATCGTCTCCGCCGGACTTTGCGACCGACCGCCCGCGAGCTCCACGAGCTGGGCGCGGATCGGATCGTCGTGGGCGACCGGGGTGCCGCCGATCGCGCCGACCGCCGTTTCGATGTCGGGCCAGCGATCGGCGGCTTCTTTGGCGAGCATCCGCATCACCGCGTCAGCGACCTCGGGCGGGATGTCCGGGCGGATGTCGGCGATGGACGGCGGCGTCTCGTGGACGTGAGCGAACAACAGACCGACCGTCGTTTCCGCCTCGAAGGGCAGCTTGCCCGCCAACATTTCGTACGCGACGACACCGAGCGAATACTGATCGGAGGCACCCGTCAATTCCTGCTTGGCGGCGCACTGCTCGGGACTCATGTAGCTCGGCGTCCCGATCGTGGCGCCGGTCTGCGTCAGCCCCTTGGACTCGGTGACCTTGGCGA
>DATFSB010000010.1:0-5616 GCA_035262825.1 Gemmatimonadales bacterium
GCCCACCGTCTCCTCGACGGCTGATCTCGAATTCCCGGGGCGCAAGGCGCCCTGGAGCAACGACGCCGAGCAGGCCGTGCTCGCCGCGATGCTGCTCGACCAGGACGCCGCCCTCAAGGCGGCCGAGCTCCTGGATGATTCCATGTTCTACAAGGAGGCCCATCGCATTCTGTTCCGCGCGATGGCCAGCCTCACCGAGAAGGGCGACGTCATCGATCCCGTCACGCTGCGCGAAGAGCTGGTGCGTCGCGGCGACCTCGACCGCGTGGGCGGGATGGAATACATCGCGGCGCTGCTGGACGTCGTGCCCACGGCGGCGAACGTCGAGTCGCACACCCGCATCGTGCGCGATCAGGCGGTGCTGCGCCGTCTCGTCGAAGCCGCCACCGAGATCATCCAGGACGTATACGAGCGGAAAGGCGAGTCGGGCGAGGTCCTCGACAACGCCGAGCACCGCATCTTCCAGGTAGCGCAGTTCCGGCGGTCGGAGGATTTCTCCCGGCTCAAGGAGCTGATTTGGCCGACGATGGAGCGGATCGAGCAGCTCCAGGGAAGCCACGGCGTCGTCACAGGGGTGGCGAGCGGCTTTCTCGACCTCGACCGGCTCACGGCGGGATTTCAGCGCGGCGACCTCGTGATCATCGCCGCCCGCCCCTCGATGGGCAAGACGTCGTTCGTGCTCAACTGCGTCCAGCATGCCGCGATCGAGCGCCAGATCGGCGTCGCGGTGTTCTCGCTCGAAATGTCGAAAGAGGCGCTGGTCCAGCGGCTGCTCTGCTCCGAGGGGCTGGTGGACGCCCAGCGCCTGCGGCGCGGTGCGCTGCGCGACGACGACTATCCCAAGCTCGCCCGTGCCGCCGGTCTCCTGGGGACCGCCCCGATCTGGATCGACGACTCCGCGGCGCTCACCCCGCTGCAGATGCGTTCCAAGGCCCGCCGCCTCAAGGCCGAGCACGACATCGGCATGGTCGTGGTCGACTACCTGCAGCTGATGCAGGGACCGTCGCAGTCGGAGAACCGACAGCAGGAGATCTCCTATATCTCCCGCTCGCTCAAAGCGCTGGCCAAGGAGCTCGACGTACCGGTGGTGGCGCTGTCGCAGCTGTCGCGCGCGCCCGAGCAGCGCACCGGGGAAGGCCGGCGCCCGCAGCTTTCCGACTTGCGCGAGTCGGGGGCGATCGAGCAGGACGCGGACCTCGTCTGTTTCATCTATCGGCAGGAGATGTACGAGGGCCCGCAGGACAAGGACGGCAACAGCATCGAAGGGCTGGCGGAGCTGCTCATCGGCAAGCAGCGCAATGGACCGACGGGGATCGTGGAGCTGTACTTCAAGAAGGAATACACGCGCTTCGACAACCGTACCAGTCGCGACGCGCCTCCCGGAGTGACCGTTGCCTAGGTCGTCCTCGGTGTTCCGGTGCAGCGAGTGCGGGGCGGAGCAGCCGAAGTGGGCGGGGCGCTGCGACACGTGCGGGGCGTGGAATACGATGGTGGAAGAGGTGGCTGCGAGGGGCAAAGGACGGATGGGCGGATTGGCGGATCGGCGGAAGGTTCTATCCGGCCATCCGCCCATCCGCCTATCCGCCGTGGGTGGAGAGGCGGAAGCGGAGCGGTGGCCCACCGGCATCGACGAATTCGACTTCGTCCTCGGCGGCGGCATCGTTCCCGCCTCGGTCGTCCTCGTCGGCGGTGAGCCGGGGATCGGCAAGTCGACGCTCTTGCTGCAGGTGGCTGCCCGGCTCGAAGCGGCCGGCGTCGCGACGCTCTACGTCTCGGGAGAAGAATCCCCGCAGCAGATGCGACTGCGCGCCGCACGCTTGCACGAGGACGCCGGGGCGGTGCAGGTCCTGGGCGAGACGCACCTCGAGAGCGTGCTGCACCACGCCGCCGCCGGCGGCGCGCGTGTCGTGTTCCTCGATTCCATTCAGACCACGTACACGGAGGAGCTCGAGGGCGCTCCCGGCAACGTCGGCCAGGTGCGCGAATGCGCCGCCCGCTTGATGCGCTTCGCCAAGGAATCGGGCCCGGCGGTGTTTCTGGTAGGTCATGTGACGAAGGGCGGCGGCATCGCGGGGCCGCGCACGCTCGAGCACATCGTCGACACGGTGTTGTACTTCGAAGGCGAGCCGACGCTCGATCACCGCATTCTGCGCGCGGTGAAAAACCGGTTCGGGTCGGTGGACGAGATCGGCGTCTTCCGCATGACGGCTTCCGGACTCGAGCCCGTCCCCGATCCCGCAGCGACGTTCCTCGCCGGACGCCACACGGGCGTCTCCGGCTCGGCCGTCACGGCGCTGATGGAAGGCACGCGACCGATGCTGGTCGAGGTGCAGGCGCTGGCGTCGAAGGCGGGGTTCGGGACGCCGCAGCGCGTGGCGACGGGTCTCGACCAGCGCCGTCTGGCGGTGCTGCTCGCGGTGCTGGAACGCCGTGGCGCGCTTCCCGTCGCGGCGCTCGACGTGTTCGTCAACGTGACGGGCGGCGTGCGTCTGCTCGAGCCGTCGAGTGATCTCGCCGTGCTGGCAGCCCTGGTGTCGAGCGTCCATGACCGTCCCGCCCCCGCCGACGCGCTGTTCCTCGGAGAGGTGGGTCTCGGGGGTGAGGTGCGGCCCGTTTCGGGGCTGGAGCGCCGCCTCGCTGAGGCCGAACGGCAGGGGTTCACACGTGTCTTTCTGTCCGCCCGATCGAGGGTCGCTGCCGGGCTCCAAGTCGTGGCGATCGAGCATGTCGGTGAGCTCGCGCGCCGGCTCGTCGCCTGACGTCGGCGTCGTCGTGGTGGCCGCGGGTGCGGGCGTGCGCGCCGGTCCCGGGGAACCGAAGCAGTTCCGCTCGATCCGCGGCGTGCCGATGCTGCTGCGAGCGCTACGGCACTTTCTCGATCACCCCGACGTTTGTCGAATCGTGGTGACGCTGCCGCCCGGAATGACAGAGCACCCCCCGGGCTGGTTGGGGGCGCTGATCGGCGAGCGGCTGGCCGTCGTCGCCGGAGGAGCCGCGCGCGCCGATTCGGTGCGGGCCGGCCTGGACCTGCTGGACCCACCGCCCGCGGTCGTACTGGTGCACGACGCGGCGCGGCCGTTCGTTTCGGCGACGACGATCGCGGCCGTGATCGAGCGGGCCCGGGCCGGCGTCGGCGCCGTGGCCGCGATTCCGGTCGCGGACACGATCAAGGACGTGGACGACGACGGTAGGGTGGCACACACGGTATCACGCGCGCGGTTGTGGCGCGCGCAGACGCCGCAGGGGTTCCCCGGCCGCATGCTGGTGGAGGCGTATCGGCGCTGGCCGGACGGCGGTGCGCCACCGACGGACGACGCGGAGGTGGTGGAGCACGCGGGGTACACGGTGGAGGTTGTGCAGGGCGCCGCGCGCAATTTGAAAGTCACGTCGGAAGACGATTGGCGCATCGCCGAGCTGCTCGCCGGCGAGGAAGAGTGAAGGCGGTACCGTTTACGACGCCCGAGGAGGCTCGGGCCGCGATTCCAGGGGTGGTGCGGCATCTGCGCTCCGGCGGGCTGCTCGCCTATCCCACCGAGACGGTGTACGGTTTGGGATCGCGGCCCGATACGCCAGACGTGCAGGCGCTAGCGGCGCTCAAAGGGCGGGCCGCGGGCAAGCCGTTCCTGCTGCTTGTTTCCAGCCGTGCAATGGCCGAGGCACAGGGACTGGCGTTCAACGAATCGGCCCGGGCGCTGGCGCGGGCGTTCTGGCCGGGACCGCTGACGCTCGTGTTGCCGGGCGGGGGAGGCCGGCTCCCCGATCTCTTGCGGGGACCCGAAGGGGGCATTGCCGTGCGGTGGACGTCGCACCCACTCATCGTGAACCTGGTCGCGGAGCTCGAGGAGCCGCTGACATCGACGTCGGCGAACATCCCGGGATCCCCGCCGGCGCCAGGGGCGGAGGCCGTGTTGCGCGACTTTCGTGACGCCGTCACGAGCGGTCGGCTTCTGGTGCTCGACGGTGGCGTGCTCGGCAATCGTCCACCGTCGACGGTGGTGGATTGCACCGGGCCGCAGCCGCGCGTCATTCGTCCCGGTGCGGTGTCCGTCGCCCAGCTGCGCGCGGGAGCCGGGATGCTCGCTCCATGAAGCGGATCCTCTTCGTTTGCACCGGCAACATCTGCCGCAGCCCCCTCGCCGAAGCATTGCTGAAGCGCGCCCTGCACGAACGCGGGGTCGAGGACGTGTCCGTCGAATCGGCGGGGACCGGTGCGTGGGACGGGGCGCCCGCTTCCGAGGGCGCCTACCTCGTGGCGCTCGAGCGGGGGCTCGACCTCTCCGGCCACCGTGCCCGATTGCTGACGCGGGAAATCGTCGAGGACTCTGGTGTGATTCTTACCATGGCCCGCCACCACCGCGCTCGCGTGCACGAGCTGGGAGGAGAGGGGCGCGTGCACGTGCTCGGGGAATACGTGGGGAAGAACGGGGAGGATGCCGAAGTGGGCGATCCGTTCGGCGGAGACCTCGAAGTGTACCGGGACACCTGCGCGGAGCTGGAAGCGCTGATCGCCACGGTCGCCGACCGGTTGGCAGCCGAGGCGCGGCGTGAGGATCGGCGGTAGCACCCGGCTGCTCGCTGTGCTCGGCGATCCCGTCGCGCACTCCCTTTCTCCCGTGATGCACAATGCGGCCATCGCCGTCCTCGGGCTCGATGCCGTGTATGTGGCGCTGCGCACGCCGCCCGCCGCCGTCCCCGACACTCTCACCACCCTCACCGGCCTCGGCGTCGCCGGCAACGTGACCGTGCCGCTCAAGGGTGCGGCGGAACGCTGCGTCGCGCGTAAAACGGACCTGTGCGTCCGCAGCGGCTCGTGTAATACGTTCTGGGTGGAACAAGGAACGCTCGTCGGCGACAATACCGACGTCCCCGCGATCGCGGCGGAGCTGAAGGAGCTGGGCGTCGACGGCGGGCGCTGGCTCGTGCTCGGCACCGGAGGCTCGGCCCGAGCGGTCGCGATCGCCGCCGCGCAATCGCGTGCCGAGCTGCTCGTGCGCTCGCGCGAGCCGACGCGCGCGAAGGCGTTCGCCGATTGGGCGACGACACAGGGTGCCCGCACCCACCCCGCATCCGGTCCTGATTCCGCGGATGTCATCGTGAACGCCACACCGCAGGGGTTGCGGGACAATGATCCGTTGCCGTTCGATGGCGTGCCGCCCGGTCTCACGGCCGCACTCGATCTCGTGTACCGTCCCGGAGCCACGCGCTGGGTCCAGGAGCTGTCGCGCGGCGGGGTCGCGGCCCGTGATGGCCGGGGAGTCCTGGTGCGTCAGGGGGCGCTTGCCTGGCAGCGGTTTTTTCCTCAGGAATCGCCACCGATCGAGGTGATGCGCGCCGCCGTCGAGCGCGCCCTCCGTGTCTGAGCATCCGATGGAAGCAACGCTCGGCGTCGTGTACCGCGACTGAAGTCGCGGCTCGGCGCTGCGCGACATGCCATGAATGGCAGACGTTCACCACGTCTTTCAAGACGCGTCGCCGAAGGCGCCGAGCGCCGAGTTTACTCGGCGTACTCGAGGCTGGACGCGCCTTCTCAAAGGCCCATCGTGTAACGATGACCACCCTACTCAACGCTCTCGAGCAGCTGCTGTTGCCCGCCGAATGCCTCGTGTGCCACCGGCT
>DATFSB010000011.1:0-5125 GCA_035262825.1 Gemmatimonadales bacterium
GCAGCGCGTAGAATTCGCCCGCGTGCACGCGCGAGGGCACCAGATAGTCGCGCGCCCCTTCAGGCGTCGGCTTGGTGAGAATCGGAGTCTCGATCTCGAGGAACCCCAGATCGGACAACGCCCGCCGCGCGCGCTGCAACAACCGGTGGCGCAGCACCAGATTCGCCTGCAGCTCGGGCCGGCGCAGGTCAAGGTGCCGGTGCTTCAGGCGCAGCTCTTCGGTGGGCAGCTCTTCGCCCTTCCCCCGTGCCACGGGAATCGCCGGCGTTTCGGCGGGCCCCACCACCGCGATCTCCGCGGCGTGCACCTCCACGTCGCCGGTGGCAAGCTCCGGGTTCTTCATCTCCGGGGGTCGCGCCACCACCGCGCCACTCACCACCACGACCGACTCGGCGCCCGCGCTTTGCGCCCGGGCGATCGCATCGGGCTTCGCCCAGCCGGGACCAAACGCCACCTGGACGATCCCGTCACGGTCCCGCAGGTCGAGGAACACGATCCCACCAAGGTCGCGCCGCCGGTGCACCCATCCGCCCAATCGGACCTGTTGCCCAACATGCTCCGGGCGCAGGGCCCCGCAGCGGTGCGTCCGCCAGCTCGTTGTGCTCCCCTCCGTCACGCGCCCTCCGCCTCCAAAATCGTTCGGTAAAACTCCTGTGGCGTCTGCGCCGCCAGGAGCCGCATACGCAGCGGCTCCTGCCGCACCAGCCGGGAAATCCGGCTCAATGCCTTGACGCTCGCCCCCGCCAGCGCCTCGGGACCGGCCAGCAGAAAGAACAACCGCACCGGCTGCCCGTCGATTGTCTCATACCGCACCGGGTCGGGACTTGTCCCAGCCACGATCCCGAGTGCCGCCATCGCCGGAGTTCGGCCATGCGGGACGGCCACACCGTGTCCAATACCCGTCGGGAACTGCCGCTCCCGTTCCAGGACCGCCGCCAGCACTTCCTCCCCCTGACCGCCATCCCCCGGCAACAGCAGGGAGACCAGCTCGCGCAGGACACCCGTCTTGTCCCGCGCCTGAAGCGGAACTCGGATACGGTCGGGAGTGAGCAGTTCGGTCAGTCGCACAGCGGCCCGTAAGTGGTGTAAACGGTTGAATCTAGTTAAGTTGGGCAGACTGCGCCACGACCGACTCTGCGCCCTTTCCATGCGAGTTTCCAGCCCTACTGTGCCCCTTTCCCTGTGCCTGGCCATCGGGCTTCCCACGGTGCTCGCATCCCAGCAGAGCGCCGCGAGCGAGCTCTGGCGGCTCGCGGCGGTGACGGTCCCACTGCCCTCATCGCTCGCCTCCGGAGCAGCCGCGGCGTTTTGGACGCCGGTGCAACCTGTCGACTACGGACAGCTCGGCTTGGATCTGCTGCAGACTCCGGCCGCGGTTGGAGCCACCGGCCTGATCGGCGGGGCGCGGTTTCCGGTGCGGCATTTCGGGGCCATCGGCGTTGTGTATGCGCGTATGGGGCTGGGCGACCTGGTGCGGACCACCGACAGCCCCGACCCGGTTGGGGAGTCGATCCCTTTTTACGCGCAGAGTGGCGGGATCACCTGGAGCAACGTGTATGGGCGCACCGGCGTCGGCGCAACCGCCACCTATCACGACACCCGCTTCGACGGCACGCGTGTCGAGCGGTGGTCGCTCGACATCGGCCTGATCCAGTCGATCGGCGACCGGGCGCGGGTCGCTTTCGCGACGCGTGGACTCTCGCGGCTCGCCAACGATCCGGCGCAGGACATCAATATCGGCGCGGAGTACCGCCTGTGGCGCGGTATCCTGTGGGGCACGACGCCGGGACGGCTCGTCGGCCGCTACGGCGTAGGGTTTGGTCACCCCGGCGGCGTCGACCACGAGCTGGGAGCTGGGCTCGACATCGGAACTCCGGTCACGCTGGATGTGGTGGTGTCGCGCGAGGCGAGCTACGGCAACGCCACGTGGCGTGGAGCGGCGGGGCTGCGGGTAAGCGTCGGACGTTACCGCGTGTCGTTCGCCCGTGATGGCGGGGTATCGGATCTCGGCTCGACGTTCCGCGTGGGACTGGAAGCGAGTCTCCGGTGATCGATTTGCTCTCGCTGGCTCCGCCTGAGGCGGAGACGGTGGTGGCCCAGTGGCTCACCGCTCGCGGCGAGCCGCCGTATCGCGCGCGCCAGATCCTGCCCCGGCTGTGGCAGCGCCCGGTGGCGCCCTGGAGCAACGCCAGCGACCTGCCTGCTGCGTTACGCGCGGCTCTCGACGCCGAGTTTCCGCTTTCCCGTCTGACACTCGCGGCCCGGCAGGTGTCGGCCGACGGCACCGAAAAATTCCTGTGGCGGCTCTCCGACGGCGAAGCGATCGAGTCGGTCTTGATTCCCGAGGGCAAGCGGCGGACGCTGTGCATCTCCTCGCAGGTGGGGTGCGCTCTTGGCTGTGTGTTCTGCGCGACCGGGCGGATGGGGTGGCGTCGCAATCTCAGCGCCGCCGAGATCGCCTGTCAGGTCCGTGAAGTGGAGCTGCAGGGTTTCGGCGAGCGCCCAACCAACGTCGTGTTCATGGGGATGGGCGAGCCACTCTTGAACTGGGAGTCGGTCGACAAGGCGCTCACTCTGCTCAACCACCCCGACGCGCTGGGAATCGGCGCGCGCCACATCACCGTCTCAACAGTCGGCATCCTCCCGAGCCTGGCGGAATTCGCCAAGCGCCCCGAGCAGTTCCGCCTCGCGCTCTCGTTGCACGCTCCTACCCCGGACGCGCGCCGCTCCCTGATGCCGATCGAAAAGAAGTACGCCCTTCCCGACGTCATGAAAGCGCTCGCCACCTGGCGCCGCCGGGTCACCCTCGAGTATGTGCTGATCGCCGACCGCAACGACTCCCTCGAGGCCGCGGACGCGCTGGCCAGGCTGGCGCGGCCGCTCGCGGCGCACGTGAACCTGCTGCCGCTGCACCCCGGCGGCGCGCCTGACCTGACGCCCAGCTCCCATGCGCGCATGCTTGCGTTCGAGCGGCGGCTCAAGGGTCACGGCGTGGAGGCGGTGCTGCGCAAGAGCCGCGGCCTGGACATCAGCGCGGCGTGCGGCCAGTTACGGGTGGAAGTCGAGGGGCGCCCGCGCCGCAAAGTCGGCGCCGAGCTGCACGCTCACGTCGACTAGGCGGCTCGAATCGAGCTGCACCACCACCCGCCCCACCTGCAGCACCGTCCGTACACGTTCTCCCGCCGCCACCGTACCGCGCCGCACCACGATCCGGGTCGAGTCGAGCGCCTGGCCGCTCGACCCGAAGTAATTCACGACGTCGAGCCCGGCGCTGCGCAGTAGCCGGGTGCCGCTGCGCGCCAGGCCGGTTTTACCGGTCGTGTTGATCACTTCGACCGTCAGGGCGGGACCGGTATCGCCTGGAATCGCGAACGCCGCCGGCACGGTGCGGTGCCGGCAGCCGCTTGCAAGCGCCAGCGCGAGGATCAGCGCGAAGCGAGCGCGTTCCAGAAGGCCACCGTTTCCGCTGCGAGCGGCCACCCCGCATGCACCGTACGCTCGACGCGGCGACGCGCGACTTCCCGCAGCACGGCATCGCGCTCGCGCGGCACGCGTCCGCGCAGCGTTGCGCGCTCCGCCGCGTCGTGCACGCGTCCCGGCTCCAGGTAGTCGGCGAGATAGAGCATCTTGCCGACGTCGTCCCACCCGGCGTAGCCGATCGAGTGATAGCGCACGGCGTCGAGCACGCCACGATCGCGCTCTCCATCTCGTTCCAGGCGCGCGGCCGCGAGCGGCCCGTGGTCCATCTCGGTCGCCAACTCGGCATCGCGCAACGCGTCGTGCCACCACGCGGCGCGCTCCCAGCGCTGCAGCTCGGCCGGCGCGATCCCCATCGCCGCGCCCCACTCCCGGATCGTCGCCGCGACGCGCTCGATGTGCGCGCGACGCTTCGCGGTGACCACGGCCCACTCCGGCAGCATCGCTGTCAGGACGCGACGGTGGGGTCCGCGCCCACCCCTTCGCCGAGGATGACGTTGTCGATCAGACGGGTCGATCCGACGCGCGCCGCGACGAGCGCGACCGTCGCCTGCGTCACGCGCTCGACAGGGCGCAGATGGTCGTCCACCAGCGCCAGGTATTCGGGAGTGACTCCCGCGGCGGACAACACCTCCATCCCACGTGGCTGGACCGTCGCCGGATCCGCCGCTCCACCGCGCCAGGTGCGCTCCACTTCGCGCAGGCAGCGCGACAGCGTCAGCGCCGAGCGCCGCTGATCCGCGCTCAGATACGCATTGCGTGACGAGAGCGCGAGCCCTTCGAGCTCGCGCACCGTCGGAGCGAGATCCACCTGCACCGGAAAATCCAGATCCTCCACCATCTGGCGCACCAGCATCCCCTGCTGAAAGTCCTTGCGGCCGAAGACGGCGACGTCCGGCTCGACGGCGTGAAACAGCTTGGCGACGACCGTCAATACACCGGCGAAATGGCCGGGCCGCGCCGCGCCCTCGAGCGTCTCGGCCATCGGACCCGGCGCGACGCGCACCAGCGGCTCGACCGGGTACATCTCCTGGAGCGTCGGCACGAAGAATCCCTCCACGCCGCGCGCCTCGGCAACGGAGCGATCACGATCCAGATCGCGCGGGTAGCGGGCGAAGTCCTCGTTCGGACCGAATTGCAGCGGATTCACGAACACGCTCAGCGCGATGATGTCCGCGCGCTCGCGCGCCGCGTCGATGAGCCGCAGGTGTCCTTCGTGGAGCGCACCCATCGTCGCCACGAAGCCCACGCGCTTCCCCCGGGCGCGCTCGGCGCGCGACCAGGCGCGCATCTCCGACCGGGAGCTGATCGTGAGCACGGGAGAAAGGAAACCGGGGAGCTGCGAAGTCGGTAGGGTCTCTACTTCTGGAAGGAATGCTCCGGTCCCGGGTAGCGACCGGCTCGCACCTCCGCGGCGAACGCGTCAGCCGCCCGTCGCACCTCGCCGGCCAGCTGCGCGTACTGCTTCACGAACCTGGCGTTGAACTGCTCGTTCAGCCCGAGCATATCATGCAGTACCAGCACCTGGCCGTCGCACGAGGGACCGGCGCCGATGCCGATCGTCGGAATCGCGAGCGACTGCGTGATCTCTCCGGCGAGCGCGGCAGGAACCAGCTCGAGCACCACGGCGAAGGCGCCGGCCTCCTGG
>DATFSB010000012.1:0-10770 GCA_035262825.1 Gemmatimonadales bacterium
GAGGTCCAGGTCGCCGTCGTGGTCCCAGTCCACGGCCGCGACTTTGCGCGCGCTCCCGAGATCCCTGGGGAGAACGCCCGAGCGATCCAGAAAGCGGCCGGCCCCATCGTTGTGAAACAGCATGACGCGGCGTCCGGCGACGGCGAGATCGAGATAGCCGTCATTGTCGAAGTCGAAAAACGTGGCGCCGTACGCGGGCCCACCCTGCAACGCCTTGAGCGAGGCACTGCCGCGGGCGTCGACCTCAAATGTGCCGTCGCCCTTGTTGTGATACAGCAGCGGCGCGGCACCGTCCTGTGACGCCACCAGAACGTCCAGGTTGCCGTCGTTGTCGTAGTCTCCGACGGCGATCGCGCCCGCATGGGCTGGCCCCCCCGCTCCGAGGCCGCTCGCGGCCGTCGCGTCGGTGAAGTGGCCCTGCCCCGCGTTGTGCAGCAGCCGCACGCGGCCGTCCTGACCCAGCAGCAGGAGATCGGTGTGGCCGTCGTCGTCGAAATCGCCGAACGCTGCGTCCTTGCTCCCAGTTAGCCCCCCCTCTCCGTTCGAGCTCGTTTGTCCTCTCCCCCTGTCCCCCTCTCCCTTCGGGAGAGGGGGGACGATGTCAGCGGTCATGTCCTGGAACGGCCCGTCAAGGACGTTGCGATAGGCGCGGTCTCCCTCCGGCGCGGCAAGGAAGAGATCGAGATCGCCGTCGTGATCGAGATCGAGAAACAGCGCCGTCACGGCTCGCGGGACTCCTGCCAGTCCGGCCTGGGCGGTGATGTTGCTGAACGTCGAATCGCTCACGTTGCGGAACAAGACAGCGCCACGAGTCGTCGAGACGAACAGGTCGAGCCGTCCGTCGTTGTCGTAGTCCCCGAACGTCGCGGCCACGGGCCGGTCCCCGCCCGGCAGCACGATGCCGGCAGAGGTGGTGACATCCGCGGAGCGGCCAAGCTCGTTGCGAAACAGGTGCCCACCGACGAACACATCCTCGCTGCCGTTGCCGTCGTAGTCCCCGACTGCGAATGCCTGGTCCCCACTGTCGGTCAGCGCGGGAACGCCGTCCAGTCCGGCCGCGGCAGTCACGTCGGCAAAGCGGACGGCGGCGACCACCGCCTTCGTGCCGATAGTCGGCGATCCCATGTTGGGACTGAAGGAGAGGATGGGGGTGCCGACGAGCACCCCATTGGCGCTGCGCAGGTGCTCCAGGGCCGCCTGGTACGCCGCCGTCATCTGCATGAGGTGGTGGAACGACGTCTCGGGCTGGGCGGCCCGGCTCGCGTGCCCGGCGCGCGCCTGGGCGAGCGCCTGCCGGAAATACCGCGTCGTCTCGCGCGGCAGCTCGGGGAGCTGTCGCTCGAGCCCCTCGAGCAGCGCCGCGGACGAGTCGGCGGCGCCCTGGGCGAGCAGCGCGTCGATCAGCTCGAGGCGCGCCGCGATGTTGGCCGGTGTGCGGTTGACGATCTTGCCGAGGTAGAGCGCAGCCGAGTCGGGGGACAGCTGGACCACGGTATACAACGCCCGCAGATCGGTGGGGCTGCGCCGCAGGACGCGTTCGACTTCGTGCCGCGCGTCGCCAGGGCGCTCGGTCAGCCGATACACAGTGGCGAGCATGAGCGCGATGTCGTCACTCGCGGTATCGAGTCCGGCCGCCTTTTTGATCTCGCGCTCAGCGTCCGTGTAGCGTCCTTGCCGCAGCTGCACCAGCCCCAGGTTGGCGTAGCCCAGCGCCTGACCGGGGGCCATGTCGATCACCTTCTGAAACGCCGACTCGGCCTGCGCGAGCTGGCCGTCCCGCAAGTACGCCAACCCAAGCGTTCGTGCCGTAATGATCGCGTCCGAGGGCGTACCCTGAGCGGGCTCGCGACCACGACACGCGGCGAGCAGTGCCGCGATGACGGCAAGACGTTTCACGGCGGTCTTCATGGTGCCGGAAACATTCGTCCTTTCATCACGGGGTGACAAGTCCGTGCGGCGCATGGTATGGTTCACGCCGTGACACCCCCCAATCCACGCCGCATCGTGTTGACCGCCGTCTTCGCCGGCGCGATCGCCCTCGTGATCGTGCTGAGTCGCAGTCGGGCGGAAACTGGCGACAACGCGCACCAGCCGGGGTTCGCATTGCACGACGTCGCCCACGAGATCGGTATCGACTTCGTGCATCAGCGGCCGACCCTCGATCCGAAGCTGGACAACATCGCGCCGCTGATTGCGTCGATGGGCGCCGGCGTATCGGTCGTGGACGTCAATAACGACGGCTGGCCCGACCTGTACTTCACGAACAGCCGGTTCGGCGCCACGAACGCGCTCTATCTCAACCGCGGCGATGGGACATTCATCGACGTCGCGCGCCAGGCGGGGATCGCGGAAGTGAACCACCCCGGCGACGGCGTGTCGATGGGAGCCGTCTGGGGAGACTTCGACAACGACGGGCTCGAGGACCTGCTGATCTACAAGTGGGGCTACCTCCAGCTCTTCAAGAACCTGGGGAATCTGCGGTTCCGGGACGTCACCGAAGCCGCCGGGCTGCGGCAGTGGATGAACAGCAACGGCGCGATCTGGCTCGATTACGACCGAGACGGGCTGCTCGATCTGTACGTCACCGGCTACTTCCGTTCCGACATCGACCTGTGGCACGTCAAGACGACGCGCATCATGGAGAACAGTTTCGAGTTCGCGCAGAACGGCGGGAAGAACCGGCTGTTCCACAACAGCGGCGGCGGTCGCTTCGAGGACGTCACCGACCAGATGGGGGTGGGCAGCACGCGCTGGACGCTCGCCGCTGCCGCCGCCGACTTCAACGGCGACGGCTGGCCCGACCTATTTCTCGCCAACGACTACGGACCCGAGGAGCTGTACGTCAACCAGCGCGGCAAGGGGTTCGTGCTGCAGCGCGCCGGTCTCGAGAGCGATTCGAAAAGCGGTATGTCGGCGTCGCTCGGCGACGTGCTGAACCGCGGGCGCATGGACGTGTTCGTCACCAACATCTCGGAGCGCGGCTACCTGTTTCAGGGAAACAACCTGCGGCTGAACTTCCTGTCGGAGCTGGGACGGTTCGAGCAGGGAGCCTCGGGCAGCGCGCTCGCCGATGCCGGCTGGGCCTGGGGCGCGCAGCTCGGCGACCTCGACAACGACGGCAGGAACGAGCTGTTCATCGCGAACGGCTACGTCTCCGCCGACACGAACCGCAATTACTGGTACGGCTTCTCCAAGGTCGCGGGGGCCAACGGCAACCTGTTCGAGGACACGAAGAACTGGCCCGCGATCGGCACGGCCAGCCTGTCGGGCTACGAGCGGTCCAGCGTGCTCGTCAATCGCGGCGACTCCGGCTGGACCGATGTCGGACCCCGTGTCGGCGTGACCGACGAGTACGACGGGCGCGCGGTGGCCCTGGTCGATCTCTTCAACCAGGGCGTATTGGACATCGTTGTCGCGAACCAGAATCAACCGGCGCTCGTCTACAGGAACAGCGTCATTCCGGGGCGGCACTGGATCACGCTCAAGCTCGTGGGGACGCGCAGCAACCGGTCGGCGATCGGCGCGGAGGTGACGCTGCACGCAGGAGAGACGCGGCAGCTCCAGGTCGTGACAGGCGGCGTCGGCTTCGCGAGCGAGAATGACCGGCGGCTGCACTTCGGCCTCGGCGCCGCGACCGCAGTGGACAGCCTGGTGATCCAATGGCCTTCGGGGACGCGCCAGGTGATCGCCCATCCGACCGCGGACCGGTTCCACGAGGTGCGCGAGCCATGAGCGCGATCGGGCGTTTATGGGACAGGTTGGGGACACTCGATCCCCGCTATCTGATTTCGTTCCTCATCACGCTGATCCTGGTGCTGGGCGAGGCGTTTTACGGGATCCTGGGGGGCTACGAACGGCTGGCGATTACGCTCGGGGTCTGTGTCGCGACGGAGCTCGTGCTGTCATGGCTGATGCGGGGGAAGATCGTGCCACTGCAGAGCGCCTACGTCACGGGCATCAGCCTGTCGCTGCTGCTCAAACCGCAGGCCGGTCTGCTCTGGCCGTTCGCCCTCGGCGCCTTTCTCGCGATCGCCTCGAAGTACGTCCTGACGTTGCGCGGGCGACACCTCTGGAACCCCAGCAACTTCGCCATCAGCCTCCTCCTGGTGCTCGCCCCGACGCGCATCGCCCTGCTCAGCCACCAGTGGGGGAATCATCTCGCCACCAACACGGTGATCTGGGCGTTTGGTCTGCTGATCGCGTCGCGGGTGAAGGTGTTGCACGTGACGCTGACGTACGTCGCCAGCTACCTGGTGCTGGCCGCGTTGCGCAGCGGCATCGTGGGCACGCCGCTCCTCGCGGAGCTCGCGCCGATCACGGGGCCGATGTACCAACTGTTCATTTTCTTCATGGTGACGGACCCGCGGACGACCGTCCACACGAAACGGGGCCGGATCATCGTCGTGGGCATCGTAGCGCTGGTGGAGGCCATCATCCGGATCGCGGGAGATTACAACGTGGCGGCGCTGACGCCGCTCTATCCTGCGCCGCCGATTTTGGCGTTAGCGATCGTCGGTCCGATCGCTATGGCGATTGACCTAACGCGAGACGCCAAGACGGCCAGTGTCCAGGTAGACGCCAAGCCGCCGAGCCGCTGAGTGGACGCCGAGGTGTTGGGAGTCAGTGCCTGAGGAGCAGCTCCAGCCTTTCGTTGTTCCGTGCAACGACAATTCCGCGCCGGCCTCCAGTGACCGCGATGGAAACCATGTGCGGCACTTGTCCGTCTATCAGAATCCCGCTCTGTTCCATGTCCACTGTTGAAAACCTTCCGTCCCCGGTGCCTTTCAACAGCAAGCCGTAACTCGCGTCGTAGCGCCCCAACACCGGTGGTACGCCGTACAGGTTTCCGGCGACCAGCAGATCCATGTGCCCGTCACCGTCGAAGTCTTCGGCGACGACGGCCCGGATCGGGGCCACCTGTGCCTCGGCAGGGAGCGGGCGCAACGTGAACGTGCCGTTCCCATTGTTGAGCGCCACAGAGCTCGCAAAAGTGTGCGCCTCGAGCAGCCGGGCCCGCTTCAGGTCGGCGCCCGAAAAGATGTCTTCGATGCGGCTCGCCCCGAACGACGCGTACGTCGTGTAGCGGCTCTGCAGCTGCGGGATCAGTCGCAGCAGCTCGTCGCGCGCCGCGATCGGGTAGCTCACACCGTCGCCGTACGAGGTCAGGATCTGCTCGATCAGGCCATTGTGGGCAAAGTCGCCGACGTACAGCCGGGCCGGCTCGCTGGGGCTCGCGTGCAGCAGCGAGTTCAAGCCGAGATTGCCGAGCACGAGGTCGGGGCGGCCGTCGCCGTTGACGTCGACGGCGGTGACGCTGTTCCACCACCCTTCTGTGCCCGCGAGCCCCGCCTGGGCGGTGCGATCGACGAACCGTCCCTGCTCCTGATGGAACAGTCGCACGGCCATCCATTCTCCGACGACGACCAGGTCGAGCTGCCCGTCGTGGTCGTAGTCGATCCAGGACGCAGCGGTCACCATGCCGATCTGGGAAAGCCCGGGAGCGAGCTGCTGTGTGACGTCGGTGAAGTGGCCGTGGCCGTCGTTCTGGAGCAGATGGCTGTGCGGTGGGACGCCGTACTGGCGCGAGATCACCCGGCTGCCGAGGAAGAGATCGATGTGTCCATCGTGGTTGAAGTCGCCCGGTACCACACATGCCCCGTCCTCGAAAAACGGGGGAAGGGCATCGGGGACTCGTTGAAAGTGTACCCTGCCGTCGTTGTGATAGAGCCGCCCCCGCAGCGCGTCATCGCTGCCCCAGAACTCGTTCCCCCCGCTCACGACATAGAGATCGGGGTGGCCGTCGCCGTCGGCATCGAACAACGCGGCATCGATGTCCTCGAACAGCGAGTCGGCCTGGAACGCCGGCTCGGGAGTGGGGCGGAACGAGCCGTCGGGCTGCTGCAGCAGCAGCTGTCCCGGCTGCCATTTCGCGCCGCCGAGGTAGATGTCTTCCCGGCCGTCGCCGTTGACGTCGCCGACCGCCAGGGCGGGGCCTTCGGTCGACAGGTAGTGCGGTAACAGCGGCTGCAGCGTGAGATCGCTGAACGCGTTCTCCTTGTGCGGGACCGCGCCGCGGATGCGATCGCTGGCATCGCCAAACAGCGGCGCGGGAGCGGCGACCGCCGTGCCATGGGGATAGGCGTAGCGGCCCGCCGCGTTCGCCTGCTGCAGGGTAAGGGTCGTGTCCACCGCGACACCGGTCAGCACCTGAAAGCGACGATCCGGCCAGATCACGGTCACCGAATCGACACGCGTCGCGTCTCCCACCCCGAAGTGCAGCCGGGGATCGACCGACGACTGGAAGCCGCGCGTCGGCATTTGCTCCACCAGCTGGGTGGTGCCGCGAGTGGTGACGAGCACCTTGGCGCCGATCCCGTCGCTGTTTCCGCCCGACCCGCGCAACACCACCCGGAGCGAGTGGTTGTGGTTCACCTCGCGGGCGCGGTTGCGATAGATCGCGGCGGGAGCACCCAGCTGGTTCACGACCAGATCGAGTGCGCCGTCGTTGTTCAGGTCGGCGTACACCGCGCCGTTCGAGAAGCCAGGCTGGGCGAGGCCCCAGGCGCGTGCCTCATTGGTGAACGTCAGGTCGCCGTTGTTGTGAAAGGCGTAATTGGCGATGGGGACGTGCGGCATGCGCTGCAGCAGCGGCGCCAGGTTCTCGCTGGTGACAGCGATCGACAGAGAGGCCTGAATGCTGTCCTTCCCGACAAAGCCGACGTAGTCGAGATCGTTGGGGCGGCGGTAGATCCCGTTCGTCACGAAGAGATCCTTGCGGCCGTCGTTGTCGAGATCGGCGAGCAGCGGCGCCCAGCTCCAGTCGGTCGCGGCCACGCCCGACAGCGCGCCGATCTCGCTGAACCGGCCCAAGCCGCGGTTCAGCTGCAGCGTGTTGCGTGTGTACTGCGGATGAAATCCGGCCTCCACCTTGAGATTGAAGGCCACCATGTTCTCGGTACTCGACGACGTATTGCGGATGACCTGCAGCTCGGGCAGCATGTCGAGCACCATCACGTCGGGCCGGCCGTCGTTGTTGAGGTCGGCCGCGTCGACCCCCATCGACGACTTGCTGATATGCCCCGTCGCCCGCGCGATCGATTCGGTGAAAGTGCCGTTGCAGGTGTTGATGTAGAGGTGATCGTTCTGCTCGAAGTCGTTGGCGATGTACAGATCGGGGCAGCCGTCGAGATTCACGTCGCTCGCCACCACGCCCAGGCCGTACTCTTCCGAGCCGCCCTGAATGCCGGCGGCGTCGGTAACGTCGACGAAATGCCCGCCGTCGTTGCGGTACAGCCGGTCCCCCGAGGCCTGGTCGGGCGGGCGGCGCCCGTACTTCACCATGTTGCGGTGGGTCGAGTGGGTGAGCAGATACATGTCGAGATCACCGTCGCCGTCGTAATCGAAGAACAGGGCCTGCGTGGAGTGGCCGACGTGGTCGAGGCCGTACTCCCTGGTGCGGTCGGTGAAGGTGCCGTCGCCGTTGTTGACGTACAGCACGTTGTGACCGTGTTGGTCGAGATAGTCGACGCCCGAGACGTAGATGTCGACCTTGCCGTCGCCATCGACGTCGGCCATCGTGACGCCGGTTTTCCATCCTGCCGTATCGG
Source organism: Gemmatimonadales bacterium (assembly GCA_035262825.1). Lineage (GTDB taxonomy): Bacteria > Gemmatimonadota > Gemmatimonadetes > Gemmatimonadales > GWC2-71-9 > DASTHG01. The sequence goes on from DATFSB010000012.1 coordinate 7,608, forward strand.
CCACTCCGGCCCGCGCCGTGACGTCCTCGAAGCGGTAGTTCCCCTTGTTCAGATAGAGGTGATTGGAGCCCAGGTTCGCCGTGAAATAGAGATCGGGGAGGCCATCGTTGTTGACGTCGCCCACGGCGACGCCGCCGCCGTCGTAGTAGTACAGGTAGTTGATGATGTTGAAGTCGGCGGACTCCGGCAGCGCGTTGGTGAAGCCGACGCCGGTCGCAGCCGGCGACAGCAGCTCGAACAGCGGCGGCGCCGACGGCCGGCCACACGCCGAGAGCGCCGCTGCCGCGGCGAGTCCCACCGCACCCGCGTAGCGCATCGATTACTTGTAGCCGCGAGTCAACAGGACTTTGGCGCCGTACGCGAACGAATCGGGGCCGGGGACGTCGAAGTTCAGCGTGTCGGCCATGCGGTCATAGATGTTGAACAGCGCGGCGACGTGGATGGCGTCTTCGATCGCCGCGTCGGACAGCCCCAGCGCACGCAGCGGTACCACATCCCCGGCCGTGACCGCCGACGGCTCGAGCGTCAGCTTCTCGAGGAAACCGAGCATCGCCCGCAGCGGCTCCGCGATCGGCGCCGTGCGCCAGTCGTCCAGCACCTGCTGGATCAGTCTTGGGTCCCCAAACGATCGCGACGCGACCGCGCCGTGGGCCGCCGTTCAGAAGCGGCACCGGTTGCGATTGGAGACGAAGGCGGCGAACAGCTCGCGCTCCCACACATTCCAGGGAGAGGGCCCGCGCATCACGGCCTCGGTCCAGGCGCTGATCGGCCGTCCGAAAAACTCCGGTCGGTAGAAGATGGTGCGGATGATGTCCACCACGCGCATCCCCGACGTGAGGCGGATCATCGCGATGATGAACTTCTGCGGGAGCCGGTGGCCCCGCTCGACCGCCTGCAACCGCATCAGGCGGTTCCCCGCACCGCGGCGAGACCGCGCTCGAGACGGGCGAGCCCGGCGCCGACCGCCGCGCTCACCGCGATCTCGAAGATCGCCTGCTCCGAGTAGCCGGCCTGCCGCAGTACCCGCACGTCGTCGTCGGTCACCTCGTAGGCGTGCTGGGCAATGCGGTCCACGAACGTCATCCACTCGCGCGGCACCTCGGCGCGCGGGCCGGGACGACTCCCGAACGACGCCGCCCGGGCTTCCACCGCCTGGCGCAGCGCCGCATCGGTGGCGGCCCCGCGCGTGGGGCCGAGCACGGCGGCTTTGAGCGCGCGCGTCAGCGCGGCGTAGCGGTTCCCGTCAGGTGGCATCGTATCCGGCGAACTCCCCCGGCTGGACGACGTTCCCCTTGTACTCCTGGTCCTGATGAATGCCGATGCTCGACGTGTAGTAACCTTCGACCGTCCAGCGTTTCAGCTCGTTGAAGAAATGCTCTTCCGGCGTCTTGGGGTTCTCCTCCCCCGCTGCCATCTTCGTGAGCACGGCGAGACGCTGGTCGGCGGAGGCGTCGAGAAATGCCTTGTTGTTGAGACTGTGGGAGAGCCCGTTGACCAGCTTCAGCCCGTTACGCCATTTCAATTTCCAGTCGGGCTCGACGGAGATCGAAAGCCGGTAGTCGATGTATGCCGCGACCCCGGCTGCCTTCGCGCCGGGGGAGTGATCATCGGCGGGAATGATCATCTCGGAGAGCTCGTCCAGCAGGGCGAGCTCAGCCGCGGTGAGATACTTCCCCGGCGGCGAAGCAGTGACCAGCGCCTCCGCCGACGCTTTCACGAGCGGCGTCGCGGCCACCGCGGCGGCGGTCAGCTCGAGCATCTCGCGTCGAGTGAGGGGACCATTCATGAGCTCGCGCCTCCCTTGATGGTGTGGGACGCCTCGTCCCACGTCACCGCTGCTCTACGGAAATACGACTCGTTCGCCATGTGGCACGCCAGCGCGGCGTTGTGTCCGAACACCGCGTCCTCCACAACTGGCTTGCGCGTCCGGACCGCATCGAAAAAGGCCTGGAGATGTGGCCGCTGATCGTCGTAGTCCGGGGCCCGGAAGGAGATCGACTCCGGCATCGGCTCGTGCCCCATCTGGGGATCGTTGTCCTTGTGCCACTGTGCCTCGTACGCCTCGCGCATCGCGCGCGGATAGCTCCCCGTGTAGTAGCTCGGGTACATGTCCTTGCCGCTCTGCGGCGAGAAGCTGAGCGAGTTGCCCGTCACCTCGAGCACGCCCTTCGAGCCATGGAAGCGATACGTCTCCGGCATCTCGGTGCCGAGGTTCAAGTGCATCGAGACCGGCAGGTCGCCGCCGTAGTAGTAGTTCGTGAGGTGCACGTCGGGCATATTGCGCCCGTCCTTCCAGCGGCGGATGCCGCCGACGGCCATCGCCTGAGTCGGCGGCTCGTTGCGGCCCAGCATGAACAGCATGCCGCTGATGAGATGCACCAGCAGGTCACCGGCGACGCCGGTGCCGTACTCCTTCCAGCAGCGCCACCGGGCGAAGATGTTGCCATCCAGTGCCCGCTTGGGCACGCGGCCCTGCCACGTATCCCAATCGAAATTCTGCAGCGACAGGTCTGGCGGCGGCGGGTACTCCCACGCTCCAGTGGGGTCGTTCCGGCCCAGCCAACCCTCGACCATCATCATGTCACCGAGCATCCCCTGGGCGATCAGCTCCTTCCCTCTTGCGCAGACGAGCGAGCTGACGCGCTGCGAGCCGATTTGCACGATGCGCCCGGTCTTCTTCTGCGCCTCCACCATCGCCACGCCGTCGGCGGGGCTGTGCGACATCGGCTTTTCGCAATAGATGTCCTTGCCGGCGTTCACGGCGTCGACGACGAGCGGCATGTGCCAGTGATCGGGCACGGCCGAAACGATGCAGTCGATATTCTTATTGGCGAGTAGCTCCTGATAGCGGCGCGTCACCGGGAGATTCTGGTTGTTGGTAATCTCGCGCGACAACGTGTGCCGCCCGTCGTAGAGATCGCAGGCGGCGGCGCATTCGACCCCGGGAAGCTTGATCGACATGTCGAGCAGTCCCGAGCCCTCCATGCCGACGCCGACCATGCCGAAGCGCACGGTGTCGCTGGGGGGAACCTTCATCCGCACGTTGGGCAGCCCTTTCCCGACGAGCGAGACTCCCGCTGCGGCGGCGCCCACTTCCAGAAACTCTCGACGCGACAGACCGCTCTTTTTCATTGCTCCCCCCTCAGAGGTTGCCCTTCTTGAA
>DATFSB010000013.1:0-7352 GCA_035262825.1 Gemmatimonadales bacterium
ATCGTGGCGACCTTCTTCTCGTCCTCGTAGATCAGGCACAGATACTTCATGGCTTCCTCCCGAACGGGTGGACAATGGTGGACGCCCTGTAGTCGTTCGGGGGATTCCCAAATCGACAGCGTCACGCTGGTCGGCTGCGGCGGGCAGGGAGACAGGGGAGCGCGATGAACTTGAAACACCTCTGCGTGTTCGGGATGCGACGCCCCACAACTTGGGGAACGGCTCGCGCCACGACAAGGCTCCGTTGTCCTACATGGGGGGATAGTGGCCGGTCACCACGATTCGTCGGCAGTGGGGCCGTACATCGAGGGCAGCGGCACGTCGTTGAGTCGCAGATAGACGCTGAGCTGGCCGCGGTGGTGGACCATGTGATTGATGTGCTGGCGCACGACTACGCCGCGCGGCGCGGTGAACAGCGCGCGCTCGCCGTGTTTCAGCGACCACGGCAACGCGAAGTCCGAGTCCTTCGCGTCTTTGAGCGCGTCGCGCGCCTCGGTGACGTGCTGGTCGAACCGGTCGAGCAGGATGTCGGTCGTCTCGAGCGTGTACTGCGGCGCCGCGGCCAGATCGAGATGCGGGAAACGCAGCATCGTCGTCATCCACCCGGGCATCGTCGCCACGAGCTGCGCGAGGTGGCCCATAGCGAACGATTTCGGATGGGGCTTCCACGCGCCTTTGTCGCTCGGCACTCGCTCGAGCAGTTTGCGAGTGGTGGCCATTTCCTGATCGAATTCCGGCAGCAGCGCCTGGGAGATACTCATGGGGCATGTCCTTCCAACCGCGATGCTGGTGGGAGCGAATCGACCTACTGAATGGACCTGCCAATCCTACCCCAACGGGGGAGTTTCGTGTCGGCGTCGAGGGAGAAGTACACCACCCTCGCCCGTTTCCGAATCGAGTCTGCGGGCACAAACCCCGTGTACCGGCTGTCGAAACTTTCGTCGCGGTTGTCTCCGAGCACGAAGTACGCGCGGCGTGGCACCACGAGCGGGCCCCACGTCGCCTGGGTCGGCCGATAGAGCGACGCGGAGACTCCGCTCGTGAGGTACCGGGTCTGCCAGTGAAAATCCGGAATCTCGCGTTCATCATGACTCAACCGCATGGCGTACGGTTCGGAGACTTCTCGTCCGTCGACGAAGAGGCCACCGGCCTTCATGACAAGGGTGTCTCCCGGAACGCCCACGATGCGTTTGACGAGCGTCAGGCCGTTGTCGCTGTAGACGACGACCTCCAGCCGTGTCGGCTCCCCGACGATCCGTGTGGTTACCAAGCGGTCTCCAGGCAACACCGTCGGTAGCATTGATGGGGACACGTTCTCGAAGAGCTGGACGCGAATGTTCAGCAACTTGCCGAACTGCGGCTGCAACACAAACAGATTGAGGGCGAAAACAGCCGTGTAGACGTACCAGCGATTGTAGGACTGAGGGATGAATGCCGCATCGGCTCGGCGGGCACATCGTATCGCGTCCCATGCCACGACGACGGTCAGAGCAAGAGCCCCTGCGCTGGCGATGCGCAGGATCTGAGCATCCGGAGCGATCGACATGAGATAGACGAGTAGGTATTCCGTTGCGCGTGCACCCAACCAGACGCCCAGGGCTCGCTCCCGCGGCCGGCGTAGAGGTGGCCGAGTCCCAGCATGAGGACGCTGAGCAGCCCTGCAACCCATGGCTTGCGCCGGCTCGCGACTTGGGCCGCCGTAGTCACCGGATCACGAATGGCGCGAAAACCACGGATGATAGCGGCGTCCCCGCACGCACGACGGTGACGATGCGGCGTGTGTTACGGATGTCCTCGAGCGGATTCGCAGCGAGCACGATGAGGTCGGCGACGTCACCCGGCGCGATTTGACCGACGGTGTCCGCAGCCTTGAGATACGTCGCGGGATTGAGCGTGGCCGCGCGTAGCGCCTCGGCGGGCGTGTAGCCCGCGGCGACGAGGAAGCCGAGCTCATCGTGCAGGCTCTTACCTGGGACGATCCCGCGGCTGCCGAGATCCGTGCCCGCCATGATGGGGAGTCCCGCAGTCCGGATCAGCCCGGCGATATCGCCGAACCCTGAGAGAATGCTCGGAAACTGGCGCGGCGCGAACACCCGGAAGCTCGAGATCGTCGGATCGAGCCACACGCCGTTGTGGTGCAGGTGCTCGAGCAGCAGTCGGAGGTCGGCCGGGCGGCAGCCCGCGGGAGCCGAATGGTGCGCTCGCGTCGTCGAATCGAAGATGACGAGGCAGGGATCGGGAAGAAACTCGAGATGTTCGATACTGGTGAGCCCGTGCGCCGAGAGGGTCTCGGCGCTGAGACCGGTGGGGACGTGTCCGGAGAGTCGCAGGTAGTGATCCCCCGCGGCATGGGCGATGGCGAGCCACGCATCGCGCGAGAGTCCCTCGTGCACTTTGATAAAGTCGACGCGGCGGCGGGCGAGCGAGTCCACGGCCCGACGTGCGTCCGCGGCAGTCTCGACCAACGCCAGCCCCGTGTCGGAAGCGAACGACTCTTTACCGTGCAGCGCGAGTCCCGCTACCACGAGCCGCGGCCCGAGCGTGGGATGCTGGCGCAGCTCCCGGCGCAACGCCAGGGTCGCTTCCAGCGGACCACTCATCACGCGCGCCCCGGTGATGCCCCACGACAACAACTGCGCCGCGGTTGCGGAGTCGCTCAAGTGAACGTGCATGTCCCAGAGCCCCGGGATGACGAATCGCCCCGTGTAGTCGAGCGTCCGTATCGTACGGCGGTCGGTGACGCGCGGAGCGGTATCGACCCGCACAATCCGGGTACCGTCGATCAGGATGGTGCGGTCGTGGAGCAGGGTGCCATGGGCGACATCGACGATGGTGACGTGTCTGATAGCGAGCGTGGGTTGCCTGGACCGGGCGCACGCGGAGCCAAGCGCCAGAAGGAGCATCGCCCCGCGACCCTTCGTCTTACACTCCCTTTGACTCGAGCCAGTCGATGAAGACGATCGGTGTGCGCATCGGAGCCTCCTCTCACGTCAGATACTTCCCGTCAAACGGGCGCGCCAGTGTCGAGTTGCGGCGATCTGGAATGCCGGTACGTTACCCGGTCCCTTGCGACCCGAGGCCTGATATGGCAGCGCCCGTGGTAGAGGACGTGAAGCGGCTGTACAAGCTGGCGTGGTGGGCGATGATGATCCGCGGGTTGTTTGCGATTGCCGTTGGTGCCTTCATTTTTGTGCGTCCCCTCGACTCCGTCGCAGCACTCGCCCTGGTGATCGCGTTCTGGGCGCTGTTCGGAGGGGTCGTGGAGATCGTGCAGGCGGTGCACCTGCGTCAGATGGCGCACTGGTGGGTGTTGCTCTTGGCAGGCCTCGTGAGCGCCGGCTTCGGCGTCGCGGCGCTCTACTACTACCCGACCCTCGCACTCGCCTTCGCCGTCGCCTGGTTCGCGTGGTGGCTGCTGCTGACGGGCTTCCTCGGAACGTTCGCCGCTGTGCAGCTCAAACGGCTCGGCATGGACTGGGTCTGGCCGGCGGCCTTCGGGGTGCTCAGCATCGTCGCCGGTGTGTTCGCGCTGATGTCGCCCCCGGCAACGCTCAGTGCGATCATGGGGCTGATCGCCGGTTTCGCTATTGTGGGTGGTGCCCTGCAGGTCGGCGCGGGATTCAAGGTGCGTTCGATCGTGCACGCCTAGCGTATGGGTACCGTCGTCCCGCTCCGGGACGCCTCACGGCGTCCCTTGCATCGCCCCGTCGTCACCGCGGTGATCATCCTCCTCAACGCGATCGTCTTCGTGCTCGAGCTGCAGGGCGGGGACGCGTTCGTGACGAAGTGGTCGGCCGTCCCCGCCGATGTGATCGGGAATCATCACTGGATCACCGTGCTGACGGCGATGTTCATGCATGCCGGTTGGTCGCACATCATCGGCAACATGGTATTCCTGTGGGCGTTCGGTCCCGAAATCGAAGACGTGATGGGGCCGCTGCGCTACGCGGTGTTCTACCTGCTGGGCGGCATCGTGGCGATGGTGGCGCAGATCGCGGCGACGCCCGCTTCGACGGTGCCGAATCTCGGCGCGAGCGGCGCGATCGCCGCCGTCATGGGGGCGTTTCTCGTGACGTACCCCCGTGACCGGATGCGCTCGGTGCTCGTCATTTTCGTGTTCGTGCGGATGACGTTCATCCCCGCCGCGCTGCTCATCGGCGTGTGGTTCCTGATCCAGCTCGTGAGTCTCGGGACCATCGCACAGACCCAGACCGGCGGCGTCGCCTATCTGGCGCACATCGGCGGCTTGGTCTACGGCGCGCTCACCGCGCGGCTGTTCGAGGATCCGCGACGACTCGCGGCGCAGCGCGCGGCATTCGGCAGTGGAGGTCCCTAGCGGGACCTGGGGACGGCATGGCGGTCCGATTCGTGACGTCGTGGCTGGGGCTCGTTGCCTTGACGCTGGCGGTCGTACCGGCGCGCGGCGGCGCGCAGGGCATGCCCCCATCGCTCACGCAGTTTCTGCAGCAGACGATCAGGCTGAATCCCGACGAACTGAGCGCCGCGTCGAGCGGGATTCCGGTCGTGAAGCTGCTCGAGTCCTCGGACCGGCGCGAAATCGCCGTATTCGGGATCGTGAGTATCGCGGTGCCGCGCGCGTTCTACGTCCACCGCGCCAGCGACTTCCGGACGTCCCTCAAGAGCCCCTCCCGGTCGCGATTCGGGATCTTCTCCGATCCGGCCACTCCGTCCGACGTCGCCGCGCTCACGGTGCCGCACGATGACGTGCAGGACCTGGCCAAGTGCCGCCCCGGCGCGTGTAAGCTGAAGTTCTCGGGAAAGACCATCATTCGCCTGCGGGCGATGATCGACTCGGCGCCGAACGCTGCAGATTCTGTCGTCAGCGCCTACCTACGACAGCGCGCCATCGACTACATCAGCGGCTATCGGGCGCGGGGCAACGCAGCGCTCGTCGTCTACGGCGACGAGGACTCGGCCACGGCGGCGGCGCAAGTGTTTACCGCGATGGTGTCGCGCTCCGCGTACATGTACCAATACGCCCCCTCACTCGAGCAGTATCTCAACAGCTATCCCCAGAACCGTCCGGCCGACCTCTCCGAGGTGCTGTTCTGGTCGGAGGATGACCTGCCGGGGCTGAAGCAGACGATCACGCTCGCACACGCGGTCGTATACGCACCGCCGGAGCTACCCGGGTGCACGCTGCTCGTCACCAAGCAGCTCTACGCCGACCACTACCTCGACGGTGCGATCGGGGTGACAGCGATCGTCGAACAAGGGGAAGGTGCCCGCCCGGGCCAACCGGGCGTGTACCTGGCGTACTTGCGCCGGCTGCACTTCGACAAGCTGCCGAGCGGCGGCTTGATGGACGTGCGCGGCAAGGTGATCGGAAAGGTGCGCGCGGCCACGCGGACCGATTTGCTGAACGCGAAGACGACCAACGAACGGGCCTACGCGGCCGCTCCCCCCTCTTCCCGCTGACTCGAGGTCTGCCCCAATGCCTACCCTCGCCGAAACGAGGCAGCGCGGCGCGATCGCCCTGCTCGTCGCCCTGGGCCTCGCGCTGCTCGTGGCGCTCTCCCCATACGCGACGGGGCTGATCGGGATTCCGGTGCTGTACGTCGCACTCGCGCCGGTGCACCGCTGGTTCGCGCGCGACTCCACCCCCACCGTCGCCGCCGGCCTCGTCGTGGTCGTCGTGCTGTTCCTGTTGCTCGTGCCTACCGCCGCGTTCGCGGGGCTGATCGTGAACGAGGCGCAGCAGATCGCGGGGTCGATCATGCGGAGCCCGATCATCGCGCGGCTTTCCGAGCTCAAGATCGGCGGCGTGGAGCTGGGATCGCGGCTTGGCGACATCGGATCGAAGCTGGTGGCATGGGTGGGGTCGTCGACGCTGGGGCTCGTCGGCTCGGCGTCACGGGTGGTGCTGAACCTCACAATCGCGTTGATCGGCTTCTACTACTTGTTGTTGCGGCCGCATGAGACGTGGGAGGCTGTCCGCCCCTATATCCCTTTTTCCGCGCATAACACCGAGAAACTGCGCCAGCGCTTCGGGGACGTGACGACGTCGACGCTGATCGGCACCGGGTTGTCGGCGCTGGTGCACGGCGCGCTCGTCAGCCTGGCGTTCCGGGTGGCGGGATTGCCCAACGCCGCGTTCTGGGGGCTGGTGGCGATGGTGTTCTCGATCCTCCCGGTGCTAGGGGCTGGACTCGTGTGGGGGCCGGCGGCCGTCGCGCTGCTCCTGGCCCAGCGCCCGGTGGCCGCGGCGCTGATGGTGCTGTGGGGCGCGGTGGTCGTGGGAAACGTCGACTACCTGATCCGGCCGATGGTGTCACGCCGCTGGGGGCACATCCATCCCGTCATAACGCTGCTGGGCGCGCTGGCGGGGGTGCCGTACTTCGGATTGCTGGGGCTGCTAGTTGGACCGCTCGCCCTTTCGTACTTCTTCGAGCTGATCAACATGTATCGCGAGGAATATCTCGGTACTGCGTGAGTAGGCGAATGTGGTTTCCCCTCTCGCGGAGCGAAAGCCCAGATCAAAGGAGGTCCGTCGGATACGGCCTGCGCTGCTTGCGGTGATTCCGGGGAGTCGTATCGTAGGCTCCATGTCTCGGATGTCTCTGACTCTATCCATCACGGCGGCCATCAGCTGCGCCTGCGCGCCTTCCGACAGCAAGCGTGTCGCGGCGGGCGCCGCGCCACCGGAATCGGCCCGCGTCACGCAGACGCCCGGCGCGGACCCGTCGCAGCAGGGAGCCCGCACGGAGCCGGAGGCGTCCGCTCCGCAGCAGATGGGGATCGTCGTCAACGGCCAGACACTGGCCGATGAAACGGTGCAGCAGCTGCAACAACTCTACCCGGTAGCGATTCCGGCGGGGCGCTACTGGTATGACGCGATGTCGGGCGCATGGGGCCGCGAAGGGGAGCCGGTCGCGGGTCAAATGATGGCCGGCCTGACGCTCGGCGGACCGCTCGCCGCCAACGCGTCGCGCGGAACGTCGGGCGTGTTCATTAACGGCCGGCAGATCACCGTCGGAGAAAAAGCCTATATCGAAGCGCTGTGCCAGACGCCGGTGAGCCCGGCCCGCTACTGGATCGCGGCGACCGGCATCGGCGGGTACGAGGGTGGTCCTGCGATTTTCAATCTGGCCCAATGTCCCGGAGTGCCGCAGCCGAGCCGCGGCGGCGGGAGCTCCTCGCGCACCTATTGCGACCCCAACGGCGCCTGCACGACGAGCGGCATTCTCGGGACGATCACGACCGCTCCCGAATAGGCGGCTGCTCGGGCCGCTCCTCGATCAACGATTTCCTGAAGCAGCGGATCTGCACGACCTCGGTGAACCCGAGGGCGCGGTGGGCTGCCGCGCTGATTTCGTTGTCGATGATCGCAT
>DATFSB010000014.1:0-2297 GCA_035262825.1 Gemmatimonadales bacterium
CACGAGCACGGCCACGAATGGTTCCCGATGATGGTCGGGTCGGACGAGCGGCTCTATCCTTGGATGGACGAGGGGTTCAACACCTTCATCGACTGGTTCAGCTTCCGTTCCCGCTACCCCGCCGACACGATCCGCATTCAGACGCTCGAATTCGGCTCAATGCGCGCGTATCAGGCGTTCCTGCAGAACTATCGCGGCATCGAGGCGCCGATCATGGAGTCGCAGGACCGCTCACCGAACGGCCTGATGAGCGGGTGGAATGCGTACGGGAAGCCGGCGGTGGCGCTGCACTTCCTGCGCGAGGAGGTCGTCGACTCGAACGCCTTCGACGACGCCTTTCGCGAGTACGTGCGGCGGTGGGTGTACAAGCACCCCCAGCCGGCCGACTTCTTCCGCACCATGAACAACGCGCTGGGCGAGGACCTGTCGTGGTTCTGGCGTTCCTGGTTCCTGCGCTCCGATCACCTGGACCAGGCGATCGACTCGGTGGCGCAGCGGGATTCGGGGACGTTGACGATGACGCGCGTGTTTCTGTCGAGCCGACTCGAGATGGTGGCACCGGTGGAGCTGCGGCTGACGGGGGCGGACAGCACGACGCGCACCGTGAAGTTGCCGGTCGAAACGTGGCTGCGGGGCTCGCGCGCCGTATGGGCAACGGTCACGGCGACCACGGCGAAGCCCGTGAACATCGAGGTTGATCCGAGAGACGTCGCGCCGGATGTGGACCGGTCGAACAACGGATGGTCGGTACCCCGGCCGACACCGTAAGGTGGTCAGTGGCTTGTGGCCAGTGGCCAGTGGTATCGCCGACCACTGGCCACCGAGCACCGGTCACTTCAGTCGCTTGAGCTCCGCCTCCGACGCGATGAAACCGAACGCTGGCCAGCCTCCAGAACGCACCGACCGCTCGAACCACTGTTTCGCACTGGCGGTGTCGGCGCGCAACAGGAACCAGTTGCCAAGACCGTAGCTCAAGGTGGCGAGCGCGATGTCCGCTGTGTCGGCCGGCGTGACGACCTGGTCCGGTCCGATTTGTCCCCGATAGAGACGCAGTCGTACGTCGTAGAAATTTCCGCCCGCAGGCCCGGCGCTGTTGCGATCGAGCACGGCCTGAGCCTCGGCGCGTCGGCCGGCCCGCATCAGGGACATCCAGGACCAGTCGATCGAGCCCGCACGCTCTCCTGAATCCGGCGCCAAGGGCAATGCGTGCGCGAACGCCGCCGCCGCGCCCGCGAAATCGCCGCTCACGTACTTCACGATGCCGAGGTGGTACCAGCAGCCGTACAACGTCGAGTCGAGCCGCAGGCCGTGCTCGAGATCGGCGCGCGCGCTGTCCAGCTGCCGCACCGACAGGTACCGGTGCCCGCGCCAGCGATAGAGGATGCCGGAGTCGGGAGCGATCGCGATGCCCTTGCTGAAAGTGGCGATCGCTTCGCGGTAGCGCCGGATCGCCGACTGCGCGACGCCCAGCTTGATGATCAGCCCGACGTCCCGCGGCGCCGCCGCGAGCGCCGACTCGGCGCGGACGACGCCGCCAGTATCCTGTTGCGAGACGTATTGGACCCCGGCGGGTGAGCGGTATTCTGGAGTCTGGCTCGTTGCGGAGGAGAACCCGGCCGCGACGAGCAGTGTTACGAGCGTAAGCGAGGGGACGGTGGGCATAGTGGTTAGTGGCTTGTGGTTTGTGGCTAGAAGGTACCAGCCACTAGTCACAAGCCACCAGTCACTCTCAGTCGACGTACGCCCAGAGCAATTCTCGCGACCGCCCATCCAGCGCCGCCAGGTCGTCGATCCGGTACAGATCGCCCGCCACGTCGCGGATCAACAGCCCGCCGCCGGGAAGGGGGCGGGGCCATTCGTCGAGCCGCGTCTGGAACGCGCGCGCGCCCTGCACCGTCTGCACGCGCCAGGAGCGAATCTCGACTTCCTCCTCGATCGCGGACACCGCGGTGACGACGAAGACGAACCCCACCGCTTCCAGGGCCGACTCCAGCGCCGCCCGTGAATCGGCATCCAGGGACTCCGGCTCGCTGACCATGGCGAACTCGCGATCCGAGTCGTCGCGCAGCGAAATGAACCGCCCCGGCTCGGACCACGGGAACGCCCGGCGCACCCGCACGGCGCACTCGTCCTCGCCGCGCGTGGCCCACAGCTGGCCGTCTGCGTGATGCGCGAGACGGAGCGCGGTGCTCTGGTTGCTTTCCCGTTTTCTTACGATGGTCGCTTGCATTGTTGCCTCCTCGGTGGTCTGTGGTCAGTGGCCTGTGGTCGGTGAAAGCCACACCGGCCACTGGCCA
>DATFSB010000015.1:0-3957 GCA_035262825.1 Gemmatimonadales bacterium
GATTCACGACTACGTGGCGGGCGGCGGGTTCCTGTTCGCGATGTGCACGGCGACCGAAACGATCGACCTGGCGCTCGCGGCGCACGACGTCGACATCGCGGCGAGCTTCGCCGACGGCACGCCGGTCGACCCGAACGCCGATCAGAAACTCGACTGGAGCCAGACGTTCGCGTTCACCGGCGCGCAGGTCGAAGCCGATCCCCAGATCGCGAGCTTCTCGGACATCGACGGGCACCAGGTCAACGCCGGGGCGCGACGCCAGCCGCTCGGCGCGTTCAAGCTGTTCAACTTCAGCGCCAAGATCGATCCGGTGCCGACGATGCTGGTACAAAACCACCGCGAGGTGATTCCCGATTTCTACGGACTCACCACGTCGTTCATCCGCGAGCGGCTGAAGCCCGGCGTGACGGTGCTGGCGGATGAAGAAGGCGCGCCGTGGGTGAAGTACATCCATGGCGATCTCGGCAAGGGGACCTGGACGTTCTTCGGCGGGCACGATCCGGAAGACCCGCAGCACCAGATCGGCGACCCGCCCACCGACCTCTCGCTGCATCCGCACTCGCCGGGATACCGGCTGATTCTCAACAACGTCCTCTTCCCCGCGGCCAAGAAGCGCGAGCTGAAGACGTGAGCATCGAGCGGCTCGCCGCAGCGGTGCGCGACCAGATCCGGGGCGAGATCGCAGCCGCGCACGGCCGCGAGGTGTCGTTCGTCGCGTCGTTCGACGGCGACGGTCTGATCGTCGCAGCGGAGGTGGTGGCGCGCGGCACGGTGGACGCGGTGCTCGCGTTGCCGGGGTCGGCGCGCCGCGGCGAGATGCTGCTGCACAACCATCCCAGCGGCGTACTCGAGCCGTCGGGCGCCGACCTCGCCGTGGCGGCGCGGCTGCACGACGACGGCATCGGATTCGGGATTCTCGACAACGAGGTCACCGAGCTGTACGTGGTGGTCGAGTGTCCGCGGGCCCGGGCAGAGCATTCGATCGACGCCGTCGATGCGGCCCGGCTGCTCGGGCCCGAGGGTCCGGTGGCGCAGGCGATCGGGCCGGCGGCGTTCGAGGACCGGCCGGCGCAGCGCGACATGGCGGCCTACATCGCCGACGCTTACAACGACGGCGGCATCGCGCTGCTCGAAGCGGGGACGGGGGTGGGGAAGTCGTTCGCCTATCTCGTGCCGGCGATCCTGTGGGCACAGGCGAATGAAGAACGCACCGTCGTGTCGACCAACACGATCAATCTCCAGGAGCAGCTGGTCGGTAAGGATCTGCCGCTGCTGGCGCGCGCGCTTGCCACCCCCGACCACGAGCCGACGTTCGCGCTGCTCAAGGGGTGGCGCAATTACCTCTGCCTCGCGCGGCTCGAGCAGGCGCACGGCAGCCAGGAGACGCTGTTCGAGAACGCGCGCAGCGAGGAGCTGGAAGCGCTCGCGGCGTGGGCGGGGGCGTCGGCGGACGGCAGCCTCGCCGACCTCGCCGATACGCCATCGGACGAGGTGTGGGACGCGGTCGCCGCCGAATCCGATCTCTGCACCCGGCTCAAGTGCGCGCACTTCGAGCGCTGCTTCGTGTTCCAGGCGCGCCGCAAGGCGGCGGAAGCCGACGTCGTCGTCGTCAACCACCACCTGCTCGCGTCGGATCTCGCGGTGCGTCTCGCCGCCGACAACTGGCTCGAAGCGGCGGTGCTGCCGCCCTACCGGCGATTGATCCTCGACGAAGCCCATCACGTGGAAGACGTCGCGGCCTCCCACCTCGGCGCGCAGGTGTCGCAGGCGGGGGTGCAGCGCCTGCTGGGCCGGCTGGAGCGCGGCGGCCGGGGGCTCCTGCCGGCGCTGCACGCCGCGCTCAGCGCCAGAGCCGATCTCCTGAGTCTCGCGAGCCGCGACCTGCTGGAGCAGCGGCTGCTCGACGCGCTGCGGGCGGCGCGCCGCGGCGCCGAAGAGCTCTTCACGCTGCTCGCCGCCCGTCTCGACCGCGAGCCCGCGGGACCGGGCGGGCACCAGCTGCGGCTCACCGACGCGTTTGCCGACGACGCGATCTGGGGAGCGGGGCTCGAGGCGGCGCTCGACAACCTGATGGTCGCGTTCACCGGTTTGAAGGACGGCGTCGAGACGATCGCGGACCGGTTGTCGCTCGAGGACACGGCCGACCGCCCGGCGGTGCTGATCGGTGAGCTGCGCGGCGTCGTGCGGCGGCTCGACATGGCGGCGCGCGGCCTCACCGCCAGCCTGCGCCCCACGCGCGCCGATCGCGCGTCGCCCGCGGTGCGCTGGCTCGAGCGGCGTGGCCGCAAAGCGACGAGCATCGGCCTGGCCGCGGTGCCGCTCGATCTCGCGTCGGTCCTCAAGGAAGCGCTGTTCGACCGCGTGGAGACGGTCGTGCTCACGAGCGCGACGCTCGCCACAGGCGGCGACTTCGGATTTCTCGAGGAGCGGCTGGGACTCGCCCTCCCGCCCTCGCGCGTCACGGTGCGCGAAGCGCTGCCGTCGCCGTTCGACTTCGCGAGTCAATGTCTCTTCGGCATTCCGACCGACCTCCCCGAGCCGAAGGAAGACGCCGCGGGACACGACGCCGCGGTCGCGCGCGTGCTGGTGGAGCTGGCCCACGCCGCGGACGGCGGCGTGTTCTGCCTGTTCACGAGTCACAGCGCGTTGCGGCGCGCCGCCGATACGGTGCGCGCGCGGGTCGGGCCGCGCTGGCCGCTGCTCGTGCAGGGAGAAGATCAGCGCGACCGGCTGCTGCGCCGGTTCCGTGAAGCCGGCAATGCCGTGCTGCTCGGCACCGACTCGTTCTGGGAGGGCGTGGACGTGCCGGGACGAGCGCTGCGCGTCCTGATTCTCGCCAAGCTGCCGTTCAAGGTGCCGACCGAGCCGCTCACCGCGGCGCGCGTGGAGCGGCTCGAAGCGCAGGGGCACGACGGGTTCAGCCAGTACCTGCTGCCGCACGCGGCGCTGCGGCTGAAGCAGGGATTCGGGCGCCTGATCCGCAGCCGCGCCGATGTCGGCGCCGTGGTGCTGCTCGATCGACGCGTGGTGACGCGGCGCTACGGCGCCCAGGTGCTCGAGGGGCTGCCCCGGGCCGACCGCATCATCGGGTCCTGGGAAGCGATTCGCGACGCGTGCGAGGAATTCTTCGCGCGCCACGGGTGCACGATGGAACCGCTCGAGCCAACATCGGCCCGGGCTGAAACGTAGGAATCGCCACGGAGGACGGGTCGATGCTGCGGTATCGCGTGCTGGGTGTGCTGGCGCTGACGCTGGGCGGATGCGCCGTGCCGAGCGGCGGGTTCAGCGGGCAACAGGGCGTCGAACCTTCCAATCGACGATACGTCAATCCGGGAACGCTGGCCCAGCTCGACGGCTTTACCCACGCCGTCCGCATCGGCTTCGTGACCTACGTTTCGGGGGAGGTGCCGCTCGACAGCGCGGGGCGTCTCGTCGGGGCGGGGGACCTCGCCGCCCAGGCGAAGCAGGCATTCGCCAACCTGAACCTGGTGCTGCGGATCGCGGGCAACGTTCCAACCGACGTCGTCAAGCTGACGGTGTATGTGGTCAATTATCACCCGCAGGATCTGGCCGTCATACGGCAGGCGGCGCCCGAGTTCTTCCCGGACAAGAACCCTCCCGCGGGCAGCGTGGTCGGGGTCCAGGCGCTGCCGCAGGACGGGATGCTGATCGCGGTGGATGCGATCGCGCAGGCGCCGGCACTGTTTAGGCCGAGGACTGGAACACCGTAGTAGATTCAAAGGCGTGATGGGTCATGGGTAATGAGTCCTTACCCATTACTCACTACTCACAACGCTTTTTTTCTTCAGAGGAAGCAAGTGAACTTCAGCACCAAGCTGGACAAGCTCCCCGGCTACCCCATGGCCCATATCCCGGCCATCAAGAAGCGGCTGCTCGAGCAGGGCGTCGATCTGATCGACGTGGGTGCGGGGGACGCCGACTTCGCGCCTCCGGCCG
>DATFSB010000016.1:0-11682 GCA_035262825.1 Gemmatimonadales bacterium
ATACTCGAGACTCGACACCAGCGTCTGGCGCCGCTCGGCGAACACCTTGGCGAGATCGCCGGGGCGGTCGCGCGCGATCTGCGCCAGGTGGCGCAGCACGTTGCGCAGCGGGGCGATGCTGTTCTTGATGTCGTGGTTCACTTGCCGCGCGAGCTCCCCCGTCGCCGCATGCCGTTCGGCCTCACGTAGGTGCGCGGCGCCGGCACGGAGCCGCACCGTCATCTCGCCGAAGCGACGCTCCAGCTCGCCGATCTCGTCCCGGCGGTCGCTCGAGAGCTGGTCGTCGAGCCGGTCGAGGTCGATTTCGGCCGTGCGCGCCGCCAGCTCGGCGAGCGGCCGGCTCACCCGCGAGGCGAGCCACCCGGCGAGCACCAGCGAGACGAGCAGCGTGACCAGTACCGCCGCGGCGAACGCCAGATCGACGACGCGCTCCAGCTGCTGCAGTCCCACGAGCTCCGTCGACACCACGAGCTGGGCCGCCACCAGCTGCACATTGTCGGGCCGCGATTCGTCCACGAACGCGACCGGTAGAGCGCTGACGACGTCGGCCGCTGCGCCGGCGCGCGTGGTGTCGCGCGCGCGGGAACTGATCGTGTCGTGGGGCAGCTCCAGGGCGACGGTGAACGCGCTGTCGGGGGCCAGCCGCGCGAGGAAGTCGGTGTCGACGGCGACTCCCCCCACGATGGTGAAGCGGCGGTCGCCCAACGGCAGCGAGTCGAGCCGCACCAGCGCCACGAACGGCCCCTCGGCGGTGCGCGCCTGGACCAGCGCTGTTCCGTTCGGGGCCCGCGCCAGCTGCTGCGGCACTCCCGGTTCCAAGCGGTCGAATTCATTGCGAAAGTGTCCCGAGCTGACGATGCGTCCCGAATCGTCCTGGATTTGCAACATCGCGAGCCCGGCGAGGTGCATCGCCGTGGCCGCGTAGTCGAGCAGGTAGGCACGAGAACCCGTGTCCCGCTGTACCGCCGCGGCCCGCAGGCGGTTGTCCGCCGCCGCCGCCGCCCGCAGGCCCGCCAGCCGCATCGCCACGACGCCGCCCTGCCGCTCAAGATCGCGTCCGATCAGGCCGACCAGCGCCGTGGTGCGCGCGCGATACTGCGCCGCGACGCGATGCCGTACGGCGAGCCGCACGGCGAGGCCGAACACGACGAGGGGCACGAGCACGACCGGGGCGGTCGCGAGCAGGATGCGGGTGCGGAACGTCACGGGTTCACGGAATATCGCTGCGGCACGGGCTTCGTGAAGGCGACTGGCGGCCGGCTGGCTGCTGGGCGTTTGGCGCGGCATCTTTGAGGCGTCAGATGTCCTCCTTTCAAGATCGATTGACCGAAGGGCTCCGCGGCCGGTACACGCTCGAGCGCGAGCTGGGACAGGGCGGGATGGCCCTGGTGTTCCTGGCTCGCGACCTGCGGCACGACCGGCACGTTGCGCTCAAAGTGCTGCGACCGGAGATCTCGGCGGAGATCGGCGCCGAGCGATTCCTGCGCGAGATCAAGATGGCCGCCGGTCTCACCCACCCTCATATCCTGCCCGTCCACGACTCGGGTGAGGCCGACGGGCTGCTGTACTACGTGATGCCCAACATGGAAGGGCATTCCCTGCGCGAGCGCCTCGAGCGGGAACGCCAGCTGCCGCTCGAGGAAGCCCTGCGCATCGCGCGCGAAGTCGCCGCCGCCCTCGACTATGCTCACCGCCATCACGTCGTCCACCGCGACATCAAACCGGAAAACATCCTGCTCCATGAAGGCGCGGCGATGGTCGCGGATTTCGGCATCGGTAAAGCCCTCTCGAGCGACGGATCGATTACGCAGACCGGCGTCGCGCTCGGCACCCCGGCCTACATGAGCCCCGAGCAGGCCGGAGGCGAAAGCGATCTCGACGGACGGAGCGATCTGTACAGTCTCGCCTGCGTCCTGTACGAGATGCTGTCGGGCGAGCCGCCCTTCACCGGCCCGACGGCGCAGGCCATCATCGCCAAGCGATTCGTCTCTCCGATCCCAAAAGTCCGCGCGACGCGCGACGTCCCCGAGATGGTGGACCACGTCGTGACGCGCGCGCTGTCGCGTACCCCGGTCGACCGCTACCCCACCGCCGCCGAATTCGCTGCGGCGCTCGCGGCGATTACCCGCAACGGTGGCGGACGCCCCGCGGGCGACGCTCGGCCGGCGGGACAGAAAGCGATCGCCGTGCTGCCGCTCACCAACATGAGCGCCGATCCCGAGAACGAGTACTTCTCCGACGGCATGACCGAAGAAATCATCAACGCGCTGTCGAAGGTGCCCGGGATCCAGGTCGCGTCACGCTCCTCGTCGTTCGCCTTCAAGGGCAAGGAAGTCGACGTGCGCCAGGTCGGCGAGAAACTGGGCGTGGGCTCGGTCCTCGAGGGCAGCGTCCGCAAGGTGGGGAACCGGATCCGGATCACGACCCAGCTCGTGAACGTCGACAACGGCTACCAGCTGTGGGCGGAGACCTACGATCGGCAGCTCGAAGACGTATTCGCCATCCAGGACGAGATTTCGCGCGCTATCGTCGACGCGTTGAAGCTGCGGCTCGGCGGCGACGCCGAGCACGTGGTCGCCCCCACCAAGAGCATCGAGGCGTACAACCTCTATCTGAAAGGCCGCTTCTTCTTCAACAAGCTCACGGACCCGGGACTCCGAAAGGCGCTGGAGCTGTTTCAGCTGGCGCTCCTGCAGGACCCTGGCTTCGCGCGTGCCTACGCGGGGATTGCGGACGTCTGGTGTAACCTCGCCGATGATTGGGTTGCGCCGGACGACGCGTACCCGCGCGCGAAGGCGGCCGCCGAGCGGGCGCTGCAGCGCGACTCGGAGCTCGGGGAGGCCGTCACCTCGATCGGCAAGGTGTTGTGCTGGCATGAGTGGAATTTCGCGGCCGCGGAGCAGCAGCTGCAGCGCGCGGTCGCCCTCAGTCCGAATTATGCCGAAGCCCATTACGTGTTGGGTACGGCGCTGCCGCTGGTGGGGCAGCTGGATGAGGCGATCATGGAAATACGCAAAGCACTCGCCCTCGATCCCCTCTCGTCCTCCTACGGTGAGTGGCTCTCCCGTTTCCTGCTCTACAGCAAGGACTACCAGGGTGCGATGGCCGAGGCGAAGAAGACCTTGGAGTTGGATGAGGTGTCCCTACGCGCGTTGCTCTACATGGGCTCGGCCTACCTCGTCCAGGGTGACGCCGAAGCCGCGTTGCAATGGTACCGCCGGGCGCAGGGTCGAGAGACGTCCGTGCGCTCCTACGACGCGATGATCGTGCGTGCCCTCGCCGCGCTGGGGCGTCGCGACGAGGCGGAGGCCATCATGAGTCGCCTCGATGAGGAGTCGCGGCAGCACTACGTCCGCGCCGAAATCCTGGCTATGGGCTTCGCGGCGCTGGACCATACTGACCAGGCCTTCGCCTGCCTGGAGCGAGCGTTCCAGGCCCGGTCCGCCGGCTTGATCTATCTCCACCTCGATCCGGGCTACGCGCCACTGCGCGGCGACGCGCGCTACGCCGACCTGGTGCAGCGCATCGGACTGCGTTAACCCCGCTTACCGCAGACGCAGGGTTCCGTCCCAATCTACGGTGAAGGCCGTCCCGCCCCGGCGCACGATCGCGTGCGCCCGCGTTTCGACGAGCGGGGTGATCTGTCGATCGGGAGCTTCGACGAGTAAGAGCCACCCGGCACGGGTCTCGAGATCCTGGATCGCACGACATTGGTCCAGTGCCTGGCGTTCCAGTGGGATTAGATAGGCTGCCCCGCCGACCCCAAACAGGATGTCGAAGTCCGCGGCCGAAACGCCGACCGCTCGCACCCCCGGCCCGACCAGTCCCAGCGCAACAAGGCGTTCCGCCAGATTGCGCGCTGCGGCGTCGTCGCGCGGATAATACAGGAGGTTCGCGGCCGCCATGCCGCGAACAGTCGAATCGACCGCCGCCGGCGCGTGGATGGAGCAGGCAGGTCCCGCAGCCCACCAGTAGAGCCCCCGTGCCGGACGCGCATCGGTCCGCACCACATCGCGAGCCAGGCTCGCGCGCACGGTGTCGCCGATCGCCGGCACATGCGCCGAGACGAGCACGTAGGCCCGGTCCCACGGCAACGGCACCGCCGTGAGATCGCCGCGGTTCGCGGCGTAGCTCAGGACCTCGGGATCGCCGCTCACGAGGATGTCGATCCCCCGGTCCAGCAGATCGCGCGCGTCGCCGCCTGCCGCCGCGCGCACCGTGACGGTCGGGCGGCGACGGGGAGGCACTGGAGTGACGGTCACGACAGCGCCACCGGTGTCGCCCGTCGCCACACCGCTACCCGCCAGCCAGCCACTCGACGCCGTGCGACGCGAGACGGCCAGCATGGGATCCGCAAACACCCGTGGCACCGTCTCCGAAGCATCGGGGAATCGGACACTCACCCGGTCGATCCCTTCGATGGTGACGACAGCCGCTCCGAGCAGCGAATCACGGCTGAGCGCCACGAACACATCTGCCGCGGTGACCGGCGTGCTGTCGGAGAACCGCGCGTCACGCCGCAGCTGAAACGTCCAGCGGTGTCCTCCGTCGTCGCTGGTCCATGATTGGGCGAGCGCCGGAGCCGCGGCGCCGGTACAGTCGATCCGGACGAGGGTCTCGTACACCTGACGTTGCACGAAGCGCGCGACGTCGGTAACAGCGACGGCGAGGGCAGAGGGGAGGGCCGCTGAGTCGGAAACGAGGATGCAGGCGTCGGGTGGCGGACCTGCCGGGCGCGGCACGGGTGCGAGGGGCGGCGGCGCGGCAGCGCGATGCCCGCACGACGCCGCGAGCGCGATCGCCACGCAGCGCCACGAGACGAATCGACGCGTCACGGCCGAAGCATAGCGGGGATGCGCCCCTGGCGCAGGTTGTCCGGCGCCGTAGGTTCTCGCGCCGTGCCGCGCATTGCCTTCCCCCATCCACTCGTCCTGCTCGTCGGCTGCCTGCTCGTCGCCGCGGCGGCGAGCTGGGTGGTGCCCACGGGCCAGTACGATCGCCGCGATGACCCGGTCACCGGGCGCAGCGTCGTCGTCGCGGGAACGTATCACGCGGTGCCGCGCGATCCCGTGGGTCCGTTCGCCGCGATGGTCGCCATCCCGAAAGGGATGGCCGATGCAGCCTCCGTGATCTTCCTGGTCTTTCTCGTCGGCGGCGCGTTCACTGTGGTCGACCGCACCGGCGCGCTGCGCTGGGGTGTCGACTGGCTGGTGCACCACCTGCGCGGCAAGGCGGTCCTCGTCATCCCGATCGTGACGCTCGCCTTCGCGACCGCGGGCGCGCTCGAGCACCTGCAGGAGGAAATCATCGCCCTGCTGCCCGCGCTGCTCGTCCTTACGCGTGGATTCGGCATGGACGCCCTGACGGCGGTGTCGATCAGCCTCGGCGCCGCGGCGGTCGGCGCCGCGTTTTCACCGATAGACCCGTTCCAGGTGGGGATCGCACAGAAAATCGCCGGCCTGCCGCTCCTGTCTGGCGCGCTGTACCGCCTCGCCTTCATGGTGCCGGCGCTCGGGATCTGGATCTGGGGCACGCTCCGCCATGTCGCCCGGACACGCAGCGCCGCCGCAGAGCAACCTGCCCCCGCCGCGACCGTTCTCCCGGCGCGCCAGGGAATCGTGCTGCCGCTCGTGGTGCTCACGTTCGCGGTGTTCATCTACGGCGTCCTGAAACTGGGCTGGGACTTTGAGGAGATGGCGGCGCTGTTTTTCGTCATGGGGGCGGTCGCCGGCTTGATCGCCGGGCTCGGGTTCGGCGGCACGATACAGGCGTTTCTCGACGGCGCGGCGTCGATGACGTATGCGGCCCTGGTCATCGGGTTCGCGCGCGGCATCTACGTCGTGCTCGACGAGGGGCGCATCATCGACACGTTGGTCCACGGGCTGTTCACGCCACTGGGCTCGCTGCCGGTGGCGCTCTCCGCCGAGGGGATGATCGGCGCCCACGCCCTCGTTCATTTCCCGGTGCCGAGCGTCAGCGGCCAGGCGGTGCTGACGATGCCGGTGCTCGTGCCGCTATCGGACTTACTGGGGCTGTCCCGTCAGGTCACCGTGCTCGCCTATCAATACGGCGCCGGGCTGTGCGAGCTGCTCACGCCGACCAACGGCGCGATGATGGCGATTCTCGCCGCCGCGGGGGTCCGTTACGAGAGCTGGCTGCGATTCGTCCTCCCGATCATGCTGCTCCTTTACGCCCTCGGCGCGGTCGCCGTGGCGGTGGGAATCGCGGTACACCTGCAGTGACGGATTCAGCGACTCCATTCCCCGGAGAGGATCAGCCCCAGGTTGTGTTCCAGCTGACCGTCGAAGTGATACGTCGCGCAACCTCGGAATGCGTCGCAGAAGGTGGCGTCCTGGGTGAAAAGCAACGCCGCGTCATCCTCGATGCTCGCGAGAATCGCCCAATGACGCGCCAGCGGGTAGCGTAGCTCCAGACCGGCTCCCAGGGCCGGGGCAGGGCTGAGCACCGGCCGGAACATCACGCCCCCGCCGAAGCGCACCAGTATCTGGCGATGGTATTGCGCCGGCACGCCGAACGCGTGCTCCCATTCCGTCATGAGCCAGGTGCGGCTGTCCCGTCCCACGGTTGTGGACGCTTCCTTCTGACTCTGCCGCAGTACGCGCAGCTGCACCGCTCCCCGGCTACCGTTCGGCCATCCGACCGTGATACCGAGCGCCGGTTGGGCACGCAGCAGATCCCCGTGATTCACCGATCCGGCTTCGAGCCGCACCACACGTGGCTCGATGCCCTGTGCCCGAGCCGGCGCCATCGAGCCGAACAGCGCCGCGACCGCGACGACGGTGTATCGTCCGAGAGCCCGGTCAACGCGCAGCTGTTTGCTCGGCCTCATGGGCAGAAGTATACTCTCGCGGCCCTCGGAGCCCGGAGCACGTTTCGATGCCGCAGTCGCGACCACCCACTTCCGTTCTGCTCGTAGCGTTCCTGTTCGCCGCAGCGGGACAACTGCAATCCCAGGCGGAGCGTCCGGTGTGCCCCAACCGCGCCTTGTGGCCGGGGCGACTGGTGCGCGTGCGTGATACGACGGCGGCGAGCGTGATCGGCCCGTTCGTCAGCTGCGATTCGGTCCTGACCCTCGGTTACGCTCCCGGACAGATCGATTCCGGGTATGCGGTGCGAACGGCGCTGATTCGCCGCATGTGGGCGCGGACAACGCAGGCGCGCGTGGGGCTACTCGCGGGTTTCGCGACGGGAGCAGTGGCGGGCGGCGCGTTCGCCGCCGCCCGAACGAAGATCTGCTTCACAGGCTCTCCCCCCGTCTACACGCGGTGCCACGACAATATCGTCGTCAACGCGGCGATCGTAGGGGCCGCCGGCGGTCTCATCGGCTGGGTGCTGGGACGCGGCTTCCCGCGCTGGTCCAGGATCTTCCCCTAGCCCCTCACGGCCTGTCATTCCAGTTCGCCAAGGCGTTCCACACGAGCGGAAACTCGTGATGGTTCAGGAAACGGTGTAGCGGATCGAAGGTGAACGCGATGACGCGGCCCCTGCGCAACGGCACGTCGAACACCGCTCCCACGCCGATGATCTCCTTCTCGCCGCGCACCATTCCCGACACCACGTAGGCCGAGTCTCCCCCGCCGGCCGCGTGCGACGACTTGTGCTCGCTGGCGGTATCGGGAGCTTCCGGCGGTGTCGTGTCCGGAATTCCGAGCATCGGCCCCTCGTCCTTTTCGACGTGCCGCGTTGCGCCGTACTGCAGCACGATGAGGCCGGTGTCGCGATTCGCCACGTCGTACAGCGGTCCGTTGCCGCGAAACAGCGTCGTCACGTCGGGATACCCATAGAGGATCGGTGAGCGACGTTGCCGCACGCGCCCCCGTACGATCGAGCCCGGATGGAAGAGCGTGGTGATGCGATGGGGAGTGAGCTGCGATGCGATTCCCGTTTCCGCCGCAAACTGCGTCGCCGCGCCCAGCGTGATCAACGTGCCGCCCTGGTCGACGAAGTCGCGCAGCGCCGCCAACCCCTCGAATCCCGGCCCGCCCGTGATGTCGGGGGATGAAAACGGCGTACCGAGATTGGGCGTGTCGTTGGTTCGTTGATACGGCAGCGGGCCCCACTTGCGGTCGATCCCGTTGATCATCTGCGCGACCGATCCCCCGAAGCTCGGTACCAGGATGACGTCGAAGCGGGTGCGCAGCGCACTGCGGCGCAGGTCGGCGTCGTCGATGGAGCGATAAGGGATGCCGTACTGCTCGAAGGTGTAGCGTGCCCAGCCGGCGTCCTGCGTCGAGTACCAGCTGTGGTAGATCGCGACCCGCGGCAAGTCCAGCTGGTGACGGGCGACGACAGGTGCGGCCGCGGCGCGCTGGATCGTCAGGCCGTAGCGCTGCGCCACCATCCGGGCCGGCTCCGATGCGACGCCATCGATGATGACGGAGCCCATCGGGAAGGTGTCCGTGCCGGCGACGAAAGCGGTTTCCGCGGCATACGCCCTGCTCCCGGGGGCCAGCGCGGCCAGCGCGTACAGGGCGGGGACCACGGCGGTCTGCGCCCGATAGGCCACGAGATACACCATGCCCGCCGCGGCGCCGGTTACCGCCCCCGGCGCCGCCACTGTATCGCGTACGCGCTCGAGGCCGGTCCAGGTGAACACCGCCGTGTCGTTCACCGGCGCCACGCTGACGCCGTACATGTCTCCCAGCGTCCACGCGATGTCGTCGTACGGCGGATACTTGGCGGACTGCGGATAGTGCTGGATGCCGAGCAGGTTGACGACGAGGTCGCCGTAGGGCTGGTTGCGACGGATCACGAAGTCGCCTGCCGAGTCGCCGCTGGTACGGCGCTCGATCTCGATCGCCTGGCGCTCGAGCTGATTGATCAGGTACGCGGCGCGCGCCGGGTCGCGCTGGCGCGGGAAGCCCGGGATCACGTACGCATAGGGCTTTTCGGTGTGGCCCCGCGCGATGCTGTTCACGCCCTTCTGCCAGAAGTTGCGCAGCAGCTCGGTGGCATGCGCGCTGGTGAACGTGAGGGACGCCAGCACACCCGCTTCGGAGTAGTTGACGTTGTCGCGGGAAGACCAACGCACTTTCTTCGTCGGCGGCCACGGACGGTACCATTGGCGCGTCGTCACTGAATCTCCGGCGTAGCTGTCATCGGAGAGATCGCGCACGTAGGTGTTGGCGCCGGCGTTGCCGAACGTTTCGTAGAACCGCCCGATGGCGTTGTGATTGGTCGCGATCCACAACGCGTAGCCGGGCCACCAGCCGTCGTAAAAGCCCCACGTCCACACGCCGGGCAACCCCTGCGCCTCGAGCGCCGTGATGTCGTTGTTCGCGAGCATCGCCCATTCGCCGATGGCGATCGGATCGGTGTGCTCGTTGTAGGGGCCCGTTCCCGTGGAGACGTGCAGTAGCGGGATCGACTCGTGCAGATCGTGCATCACGATCGGATGCCAGTCGAAATAGACCTTGTAAATCGCGCGCGTCAGGGCGAGGGCGAGCTGCAGGCCATCGCGGTTGTTGTCGTGAAAGGCGTAGTCGCCCCAGAACGGGCTCGAGCGCGGGAAGCCGTCGTCCGGCGTCGCATGGCTCTTTGTGTAATGCAGGTACCAGTCGACCTGGCGGTCGCGGCCATCGGGCTCGCTCACCGGGTTGATCAGCGTGATCACCGAGCTTCTGATCGTGCGGATCGCCGGCTCGTCGCTCACCGCCAGGCGATAGGCCAGCTCGAGCAGCATCTCGGGGCTGTTCATCTCCGTCGAATGCAGGCCGCCGTTCAGGTAATAGACGGGTTTCGCGGCGGCGAGCACCGAGTCGAGCGCGCCCGGCGGCGTGGAGCGCGGGTCGGCGAGCCGGGCGAGGGCGGCGCGGTACCCCGCGCTCGCGGCGAGCACGGCGGAGTCGGCGATGGCGACGAGGATGATCTCCCGCCCTTCCTCCGTCTTGCCGATCGTCTCCACGCGCACCCGCGGTGTGGTACGGGCGAGGGCGCGGAAGTAGCCGTAGACCTCGGCCGCGTGGTGCATGACGCCGGGCGCGCCGGCGATCGTCCCGAAGTACTTGAGCGGAGACGGAACACCCGCGGACGCCGGCAGCGTGGCGACCGAGGCGGGGAGAAAGTGCGCATCGGTCGTCGCCTCGCGGATCAGGCGCGCATACGCGGTATCGGGAGGCTGTTGCGCCGATCCGATTGCGGGCGCGGCGATCTGCAGGAGGAAAATCGTGACGGACACGACGGCTCTGCGCACAGACGGCTCCACGGCGAGAGAGAGGGAGCAGAAGCTACTCGATCGTATGGATTGTGACAGGAAGACGCGCGGCGTGTTGCCACCCTAGCCGCCCCGCGGCATTCTTGGCGGCATGATCCCATACCGATTCGCTCTCGCCCTCACGATCAGCGTTGCGACGGTGGCGCGCGCCCAGCATCCCGCGGCCGGCGTCCCCGACACCTCCCCCTTCCGTCCGCTCGAGCTGGCGACGCCCAACGAGTTCCGCGGCGCCTCGGGGCTGCCGGGACCGGCGTACTGGCAGCAGCGCGCCGATTATACGATCCGCGCGTCGCTCGACACCGCGACACAGACGATCACGGGCGAGGAGACGATCCGCTATACCAACAACTCCCCCGACACGCTGCGCTTCATCTGGCTGCAGCTCGACATGAATGCGGGATCCCCCGATACGCGCTTTGCCCCGCTCGTCAATCCGCGCGCGCGGCAGGAACCCGGGTTCCGCGCCGGCGCGACGATCGAGCGGGTGACGGCGCCGCGCGCGGCCGCCGCCGGGGCGCGAGCGGCCGCCGTCCCGCTCACCTGGCGGGTCAACAGCACGATGATGCGGGTCGACCTCGACCGGACCCTGCCGCCCCGCGGAGCGACGTCGATCACCGTCGCCTGGCACCATCAGATTCCGAGAAACGGCCGCACCGGGCGGGAGCACTTCACGACCGGCTGGCTGTACCAGGTGGCGCAATGGTATCCGCGGCTCGCCGTGTACGACGACGCGCGCGGCTGGAATACCGATCAATACATCGGCTCGAGTGAGTTTTATCTGGAGTATGGCGATTTCAACGTGACGTTGACCGTGCCGGCGAACTACACCCTCGCCGCGACCGGTGTGCTGCGCAACCCGCTCGAGGTGTTGCCGGCGACGCTCCGCGCTCGTCTCGCGGCGGCGCAGCACGCCGACACGGTCGTGCACATCATCGCGGCGAACGAGGTCGGAACCGCCGCGCTCGTGCCGCCGCGCACCGGCGCCACGCGCACCTGGCACTACACCGCCACCAACGTGCGCGACTTCGCGTGGGGGACGGCGCCCAATTTCATCTGGGATGCGACCAGCTGGGACGGCATTCTGATGCAGGCGTTCTACCCGCCCACCGTCTCCGACATCTGGAAGACGGCCGCGGACATGAACCGCCACGCCGTGATGATCCATTCACGGTGGTTCCACTACCCCTGGCCGACGGCGATCAGCGTCGAGGGACCGGTCGGCGGGATGGAATACCCGATGATCACCTTCGACAACGCCGAGAACGAAAAGGAGCTGTACTACACGCTGGCTCACGAGCACGGCCACGAATGGTTCCCGATGATGGTCGGGTCGGACGAGCGGCTCTATCCTTGGATGGACGAGGGGTTCAACACCTTCATCGACTGGTTCTCGTTCCGCGACCGGTACCCGACCGACACGGTGCGGATCCAGTCGCTCGAGTTCGGCG
>DATFSB010000017.1:0-3935 GCA_035262825.1 Gemmatimonadales bacterium
GCGATGCCATGGGGGCCGACACCGCCTTCGCGAAGGCGGTTGCGCTCGCGCCGCAGTGTACGGCGGACATCGCCACGTACACAACGCCGCTGGCACAGGCGACCCTCAACCAGGGCCTCACGCTGTGGCAGGCGGGGAACAGAGATTCCGGTGCGGTTCTGCTGCGACGGGCCTACGCGGTCGACTCGACCCAGCTCAAGGCGCTGTTCCAGCTCGGCCTCCTGTACATCGACGCCAACCAGCTCGACTCCGCCAGCGCCGTGCTGCGGCGCGCCGCGCAGGCCTCGGCGGGCGATACGGCGTACAGCGAAGCGCGGCGCGATGCCCTCCTGACGGTCGCCCGGATCTCCGTGCGCGGCGTCCAGTCCGATCCCGCCGTCCAGAAATGGCAACACACGCGGTACAGCCGCGACTCGCTGGCCCCATACCTGACAGCGGATTCCACGGTACTCGCCCGCATGCAGGCGTCATCCGCTTCGCGCCGCGCGCGCGGCGCCCGGCTGTCGCCCGCCGATCAGCAGTCGTTCAGCCATGATTCCGCCGCGCGGGGCGACGCCGTGAGCCGCGACCGTGCGGCGCGGGACGCCCTGCAGCAGCAGGCCGCGGCAGACAGCACCGCCGCGCAGGCGGTGTTCCAGCCGGCCATTGCCTCGTACAAGGAGTTGGTGACCGCCTATCCGTCGAATGCGGAGGCTGCGGGGTCGCTGGCGTCGATCTATGTCCAGGCCGGCCGCCGCGCAGACGCCGTCGCGGTTTTCGACGGGCTGTTCACTCATGCCGGCGATCTCACCGCGGGCGATCTCTACGACCTGGGCCAGCGCCTCGTGTCGTCACGGCTGTGGGCGCCGGGGATCAAGGCCTACGCCCTGGCGCTGGAACGCAATCCCTACCACCGCAACGCCCTGTCGGAGCTGGGGAGCGCTTACGTCGAAACGAAGGACGGAGCCAACGCGGTGGCTACGGTGCAACGCCTGGTCGTGCTCGATCCGATGAACAAGATGGCGCTGCATCTCATGGGGCAGGCGTGGGACCTGCGGGGGCAGACGGACTCCGCTCGCAAGTACACCCTGGTCTCCGATTCGCTGTCGGTGGACATCACGATCGCCAGCATGGTGCCCGATTCGGGAGGGGTCACTCTCACCGGAGTGGCCACGAACTCCGGTAGCGCCGCGGCCAAGGCAACGCACCTGACGGTCGAGTTCCTCGACGCCAAGGGCACCATTCTCGCGACCCAGGGAGTCGACATCCCCTCGGTCCCGGCGGGTGGGAGCCAGCAGTTCCAGGCGCACGCCGCGGCAAAGGGGGCCGTCGGCTGGCGCTACCGCGCCGCTTAAGCGATATTATCGGTTGCTCAAGTTTCTGCCAGCGTTGAGTTTGCGACGCTGGCGTGAGAAAACGCTTTAACTGTGAGTAACCGTAGTGTTGCGTGTGGCGTCGGTAGCGCCGGAATCGATCGGGGCCCACCTGGGGCTGGTCCAGGGGACGGAGCTCGTGAGTGTGAACGCCCGGACGCTCGAGGATTTCCTCGATTGGGAATTCCTCACCGCGGACGATGCCTTCATGCTGCGCGCCCGGCTGCCGTCCGGGGAGGAGCTGGAGTGCGACATCGAGCGTCCCGAGGGGATGCCGATGGGCGTCACCCTGGAGCCGCCGCGCATCCGCCGCTGTGCCAATCACTGCGACTTTTGTTTTGTCGACGGCAATCCTACCGGTCTGCGCACCAATCTCTACATTCGCGACGACGATTACCGGCTGTCGTTCCGCTACGGCAACTTCGCGACGCTCACCAACCTGAAGCCCAAGGACGAAGCGCGGATCGTAGAGTATCGGCTGTCGCCGCTGTACGTCTCCGTGCATGCGACCGACCCCGTCGTGCGCCGTTGGCTGCTGCGCAACCCCGAGGCACCCGAGATCGTGCCGCAGCTCGCCCGCTTCGCCGGGCAGGGGATCCGTTTCCACACGCAGGTCGTCTTGATCCCCGGCATCAATGACGGCCCGCAGCTGGAGCGCACGTTGGGCGATCTCTACGGTCTCGGAGACGCCGTGCTATCGGTCTCGGTCGTGCCGGTGGCGCTCACCGAATTCAGCAAGCATCACCTCGTGGCCGAGCCGACCAGCGATCAGTGCCTGGCGGCGCTGGGAGCGGTCGAACGGTGGGCGACGCGCTCTATGGCGGAGCGGCGCCAGCCGTGGGTCTACGGCGCCGACGACCTCTACCTCCAGGCCGGTGCGCCGCTGCCGGCGGCGGCCTGGTATGGCGATTTCGAGCAGCGTGAGAACGGCGTCGGCGCGGTGCGCTACCTGCAGACGCGGATCGCCGCAGCGGCCGGGCACTACGGCGATTGGATGGGAAAACGGATCGCGGTGACGACAGGGACCGCGATGGGACGCCTGATGCCCCAGGTGCTCCACGATCTTGCCGCCGAGACCGGCGCCCACTTCGAGGTGCTCGCGCTCGAGAACGATCTCTTCGGCAAGTCGGTGACGACGGCCGGCTTGCTCCCCGGTACGGCGTTTCAGCGCGCGCTCGCCGACCGTCACGATCTCGACCTGACTCTGCTTCCCGCGGAGGCGGTGAACGACGATCTGCTCTTTACCGACGGTCTCGACGCGCACGAGCTGGCGAAGCAGGTGCCGATGGAGATTCGGTTCTCGTTTGATTTCGCGGACGCGCTGGCGGACGGGCGGATCGGCGGATCGGCGGATGGTCTGATCGGCGGATCGGAGGATGATCGCAGCGGAGCCGCAGCGCTATCCGCCCATCCGCCCATCCGCCCATCCGCCGGGGACGGAAAATGAGGGCGGGGGCCCCCACCGTCGCCATCATCGGCCGTCCCAACGTCGGCAAGTCGACGCTGTTCAACCGGCTGATCGGCCGGCGCGAGGCGATCGTGGACCCGCGCCCCGGTGTCACGCGTGATCGCAACTTCGCGCACGCCGAATGGAACGGGCGGCGCTTCTGGCTGGTCGATACCGGCGGCCTCGTTCCCGGGGCCCTGGACGCACTCAATCGCGCGATCCGGGCACAGGTCGAGGCGGCGGTCGCGGAGAGCGACGTGCTGCTCTTCGTGGTGGACGTCGAGGCCGGCGTGCATCCCGCCGACCTCGAGATTGCGCAATACCTGCGCACGGTGCGCCGTTCGGTGCTGCTCGTGGCCAACAAGGCCGATCAACTCCCTCAGGACCAGCGCCACCTCGCGTTTTACGAGCTGGGACTGGGCGACCCGTTCCCGGTTTCGGCTGCTGTGGGGAAAAGCAGCGGCGACCTGCTCGATCGCGTGGTGGAGCTGCTGCCGGCAGGCGACGGCCGGGGGGACGAGAATGCCATTCCGGTCGCAATCGTCGGGCGTCCCAACGTGGGGAAGTCGAGTGTCGTCAACCGGCTATTGGGGAGCGAGCGGATGGTGGTGGCCGACGAGCCGGGGACCACACGCGATGCGGTAGACGCGACCCTGGAGCACGGTGGGCGGCAGCTGGTGTTCATCGACACCGCCGGGTTGCGGAAACGCAGTAAGGTCCAGGACGACCTCGAGTTCTACGCGACGCTGCGGACCGCGCGCGCCATCGAGCGCGCCGACGTTTGCGTGCTGGTGGTCGACGCTTCCGATGGATTGCACGCGCAGGATCTGCGGATCATCGGCGACGCCTGGGAGCGTGGCGCCGGCGTGATCGTCGCGGTGAACAAATGGGACCTGATCGAAGAGAAGGATTCGAACACCGCGGTGCGTGGTGAGAAAGAGCTCGCCGAGCGCGCGCCGTTTCTCAAGTTCATCCCGTTTCTGTACGTGTCGGCAAAAACCGGCCAGCGCGTCTCGAAGCTGCTCGATCTGATCGTGACGGTCGCCCTGGAGCGCGACAAGCGCGTCCCTACGGCCGAGGTCAATCGCGTCCTCGAGCAGCTGGTGAACAAGCAGCAGCCGCCGCAGCCGGTGGGG
>DATFSB010000018.1:0-2827 GCA_035262825.1 Gemmatimonadales bacterium
GACGCCGCGCGCCTCATCGTGTCGCACGCGCGGCCACTGCCACCCGAGGAGCGGACGCTCGGCGCCGCGCTCGGCCTGGTGCTCGCGACCGACGTCACCGCACCGCTCGATCTGCCGCCGTGGACCAACTCCGCGATGGACGGCTACGCCTGCCGCAGCGCGGACGTGCGCACGGGCGCGGTGCTGCGCGTCGTAGAGAAGATCGTCGCTGGCCAGTTTCCGTCGCGCGCGCTCGGGGCCGGCGAGGCGACGCGGCTGTTCACCGGCGCCCCCCTCCCTGCGGGCGCCGACTGCGTCATCCGTCAGGAAGACACCACGACGAGCGGCGACCGCGTCACCATCACCGACGACCGCGACGCCGGCAAGAACACGCGCCGTGCCGGGGAGGACGTCCGCGCCGGAGCGACGGCGCTCGGGGCCGGGAGCGTGCTCGGCCCGGCGCAGCTGGCGCTGCTCGCCGCCATGGCCCACGAGCCGGTCGCCGTGCACCGGCCACCGGTGGTGGCCTACCTCGCGTCCGGTGACGAGATCACCACGCTTGATCACAAGGATGAGATTCTCGCCGGGCGCCACATCGCCAACTCCAACGCCTACGCGCTCGATGCGCTGATCCGCACGAGCGGCGCCGTCCCCCGATACCTCGGCCTGGCCGCCGACACGCGTGCGTCGCTGCAAGAGCACCTGCGCGCCGCCGGCGACGCCGATGTGCTGGTGACGACGGCTGGAGTCAGCGTGGGCGAGCACGATCTGGTGCGCGAGGTGCTCGCGGAGCTGGGCTACGAGATCCTGATCTCCCGTGTGCGGCTGCGTCCCGGCGCGCCGCTGGGCTTTGGTCTCAACCAGGGACGTCCCTGGGTCGGGCTGCCCGGGAATCCGGTGAGCACGATGGTGACATTCGAGCTGTTCGTGCGGCCGCTGATCCGCCGCATGCTGGGCCACGCGCTTCCGTTCCGGCGCACGATTCCCGTCGTGACGGCGGAGGACATCACCACGGGCCCCCGCCTGCAGCACTTCCTCCGCGTCACCTTGACGGGTGAGCCGGGAACGATGCCCCGTGCTCGACTGACAGGTCCCCAGGGCTCCGGTATTCTTTCTTCCATGGCCCGCGCCGACGCCCTGTTGATCGTCCCCGAGGACCAGCCGCACGTCCCGGCCGGGACGACGCTTAGGGCGTTGGTGCTCGACGACCCGGTGCACTGCGCGGAGCCCGGTTTCTGATGCCGAGCACTGCGGAGCTCGCAAAGCTCATCGAGCAGCTGCTGCTCGTGTTCACCTCGGTGTTGTTCATCGTGGATCCGTTCG
Source organism: Gemmatimonadales bacterium (assembly GCA_035262825.1). Lineage (GTDB taxonomy): Bacteria > Gemmatimonadota > Gemmatimonadetes > Gemmatimonadales > GWC2-71-9 > DASTHG01. Next base: position 1,303 of record DATFSB010000018.1, read on the forward strand.
CGACCGTCCCGAGCTTCCTCGCGATGACGGCGCGCGACACCCCGGCGCAGCGCCGGGTGCTCGCGCGGCGCGGCGCCTGGACCACCGCGATTACGCTGGCGCTGTTTGCGCTGGCCGGCAGCGCCATTTTCACGATTTTCGGCATCACGATCGGCGCGTTCAAGATCGCCGGTGGCGTGCTCATGGGGATGAACGCCCTCGACATGGTGCAGGCGCGGCGCAGCTTGCAGCGCGAGACGCCGGCCGAGACGGCGGAGGGCACGGTGAAGGAAGACATCGGCATCCTGCCGCTCGGCATCCCGATGCTCGCGGGACCGGGCGCGATTTCGACGGTGATGGTGCTGGCGGTGGCGTCGAAGAGCTGGATCACGACCGCCGCACTGTACCTGTCGATCGCGCTGTCGGCGTACGTGTCGTACCTGACCCTCGCCGCCGCCTCGTTCGTGGAACGCCGCCTCGGCACGACGGGTATGCGTATCCTCACCCGGCTGATGGGACTCGTCCTCTGCGCCATCGCGGCCCAGTTCGTCATCGACGGCATCCGCGTCAGCTTCCACATGTCGTGAAGTCCGTCGCGCCGGTCGTGCTCGCGAGTGAACTCGCGGCTCGGCTGCTGCCCGTAAACGGGCTTACCGACTCCGCTTCAGCGGAAGCAGCCGAGTCGCGGCTTCAGCCGCGAATCCATCCACGGCATCCGTGTCATACTCTACATGTCGCGGTATCTGTTTTGTTTGTGATCTGTACCGCCCTGCTGGTGGTCGGGGCGGCGGGATCGGCTGCGGCCCAACGCCTGCGCGCCGACTGGAGCGCGCAGGCCATCCCGGCGCTTACCGAGACCAACGTCGTGCCGGGCAACCGCACGCTCGGCGAGCTGCGGGTCGTCCAGCCGGTGGGGATGCTCGAGCTGGCGGGTTTCGGAGACCGGATCCACCTCCTCGCCGCCGTCGATTTCGAGAAGTACACGATCACGCACGGCGAGCTGGCGCCGGGAGATTGGGGAGAAGGATTCGAGGACCGGCGCCACCCGCACACACTCGTGCATCAACTGATGCTCGTCGTCGGATCGCCGCACGTTTTCGCCGGCGCCGGGAAGGGATTCGTCCCCTTCGGCACCGACGACCCGATGTCGCGCCCCGTCGTGCGCTATCCGGTGAATCACCATTTGAGCCAGATCCTCGAGCGGGCGGTGGGAATCGCAGGGCTCCGCGCCGGGCCGGTCACGGTCGAAGGCGCGCTCTTCAACGGTGACGAGCCGGTGTCGCCGGGATCGTGGCCGGCCCTGAGCCGCTTCGGGGACTCGTGGGCCACGCGGCTGACCCTGCTGCCGCTCGCGGGACTCGAAGCACAGGTCTCCTACGCCTTCGTGCATTCTCCTGAAAACCGCCCCGGCGCCGGCCCGGACGACGCGAAGCTCAGCGCCTCGGCGCGCTGGGAGCGGGGCCGCTGGTACGGCCTCGTGGAGTGGGCGCAGACGCGCACCGCCGGCGGCGCGTTCGTGTTCCATTCCGGACTCGCCGAAGGCGCC
>DATFSB010000019.1:0-4955 GCA_035262825.1 Gemmatimonadales bacterium
TGATCGAAGCGGTGTTCGAAGAGCTCGCCGTCAAGCAGCAGGTGCTGCGCGAGTGCGAGGAGGTGCTGCCCCCGAGCTCGGTGTTCGCCTCCAACACGTCGACCATTCCGATTGCCCGCATCGCCGAGGCGTCGCGGAGGCCGGAGCAGGTCATCGGTATGCATTTCTTCTCCCCCGTGGCGCGGATGCCATTGCTCGAAGTGATTCCGACCGCGGCCACCGCACCGCAGACGGTCAGCACCGCCGTCGGCTTCGGCCGGCGGCTCGGCAAGACGGTGATCGTGGTGAAGGATGCGCCGGGATTCTGGGTGAACCGCATCCTCGCTCCGTACATGAACGAGGCGGCGCACCTGCTCGTGACGGGCGTCCGCCCCGACGACATCGATGCCGCGATGGTGCAGTTCGGATTCCCCGTCGGGCCGATCACGCTGCTCGACGAGGTAGGGATCGACGTCGCGCTGCACGCCTGCGAGGTCCTGCAGGCGGCGTTCGGCGAACGATTGACGCCGCCTCCCGCCCTCGCTGCGCTCGTCAAGGATGGGAGACTCGGCCGCAAGGCGGGGAAGGGCTTCTACACCTACTCGAGCGGGAAAAAGGGCGGTGTCGATCCCGCGATCTATCCGCTGCTCGGGCTGCAGCCCAACGGCGGCATTCCCTCGGCCGAGATCGTACAGCGCCTGACCTACGCGATGCTGAACGAGGCGGCGCGCGCCGTGGCGGAAGGCGTCGTGCGCACCCCGCGCGACGGCGACATCGGCGCGATTTACGGATTCGGCTTCCCGCCATTCCGGGGAGGCCCGCTGCGCTACCTCGACGATGTCGGCGCGGATCGCCTCTACGCCGAGCTGCAGCGCCTCGGGGAGCGGCTGGGACCGCGCTTCATGCCGAGCGAGGCGATCGTCGAGCACGCGCGGTCGCGCGCCCGGTTTTATCCCTGATGCTGCGCGCCAGCCTGCTCTGGCTCAGCGAGCAGCCCCGCATTTTCGAGTTTGTCTCGAAGAGCCGCCTCGCCAGGCGGATGGCGTCGCGTTTCGTCGCTGGAAAGACGATCGACTCCGCGATGGCGGCGCTGCGCGATCTCAACACAGCGCGCATTTCGGCCAGCCTCGACCTGCTGGGTGAGTCCGTAACTCGCGCCGAGGAGGCACGAGCCGCGCGCGACGTCTACCTGCAGTTGCTCGACCGGATTCACGCCGCTGGTGCCGAGGCGAACGTCTCGGTGAAGCTGACGCAGATGGGGCTCGATATCGACGAGGCGCTGTGTCTCGAGAACATGCGCGCCATCCTCTCCTGCGCCCGCCAGTACGCCTCGTTCGTGCGCATCGATATGGAGGGTTCGGCGTACACGCAGCGCACGCTCGATTTCTTCACGCGCACCGTGTATCCGGAATTCGGCAATACGGTGGGCGTCGTGCTACAGTCCTATCTCCGCCGCACCGCCGCCGACGTCGACGCTATGATCGCGCTCGGTGCCCGAGTACGGCTGTGCAAGGGAGCCTACAAGGAGCCGGCGGACATCGCCTTCCCCGACAAGCCCGACGTCGACGCCAACTACGTGTCGTGCATGGAGCACCTGCTCGAACACGGCAACTACCCCGGTCTCGCCACGCACGACGAGCGGATCATCACGCACGCCCGCGCGTTTGCGAAGGGTCGGCGCATCGAACCGTCGCGCTACGAGTTCCAGATGCTCTACGGCGTGCGGCGGGACCTGCAGCAGGAGCTGCGCGCGGCGGGATACGGGATGCGGGTCTACGTTCCGTTCGGCACTCACTGGTATCCCTACCTGATGCGCCGACTCGCCGAGCGTCCCGCGAACATCGGGTTCGTGCTTGGCAACATCGTGCGCGAGAAGCTCCGGAGGAGACGCCGGTGAGCGAGGACGGGACGCTGGGCGGCTACGTCCGCGTGCACCAGCGCCCCCCCGCGTTCGGCGGCACGGACGGCGCCGCATATACCGTGTCCACTCTCGTCGACGACGATCCCGACCCCACGGGGCGCTACGGCGCCGCGCTGTTGTTCGTGCGCTGGTCTGACGCGGGCGAAAAGGCCGTAGGACACCTGGAGACCGACTATCTCGCGTTCGGCGCTACCCCCGACGAAGCCCTGGCGCCGGTGCTCGCGCTCTCCCTCGCGGAAGTAAAAGCGCATCTCGACGCCTGCGTGTCGCGGGGCGGCCGATGACGACCGGCGTCGTGCTGACCCGCAGCGGCGGCAGCTATCGGGTGCATACGGCGGAGGGGGAAGTGACGGCGGTGCTGCGCGGCAAGATCAAGCAGGACGACGACGACCGGGTGGTCGCGGGAGATGTGGTGGAGTTGGCGCTGCACAAGGGCGGCCCGGCGACCGTCGAGCGGGTGCACACCCGGCGCAGCGTGCTGGCGCGCCGCAAGGCGAGCGGCGGGCGCAGCGTGGGGCGCGCGCAGCCGATCGCGGCCAACGTCGACCAGGTGGTCGTCGTCACATCGACCCGCGATCCGGATCCCAATCCCCGGATGCTCGATCGCTTTCTCGTGATCGCGGAGGCGAACGGTCTTCCGGCGGCGGTCGTGGTGAACAAGGTCGACCTCGATCGCGATGTCGTCGACGTGCTGAGCCGCCGCTTCGGCGCGGCCGGATATCAGGTGCTTGGGACGTCGGCCAGAGTCCCTGAAGGCCTTCCCGCGCTGCGCGATCTGTTGCGCGGCCGCGAGACGGTGTTCACCGGCGCGTCGGGCGTCGGCAAATCGAGTCTCCTGAACGCGCTCGAGCCGGGGTTGAAGCTCCGTATCGGAGCGATCAGCGAGAAGTGGCGCACCGGCAAGCACACGACGCGCGCGGCGGAGCTGGTGCCGCTGGCAGTCGGCGGTTACGTGGTGGATACGCCGGGGATGCGCGAAGTGGGAGCGTGGGGCATCGCGCCCGACGAGCTGGGCGCCTGCTTTCCGGAATTTCGGCCGCTGCTCGATCAATGCCGCTTCGACAACTGCTGTCACAAGTCCGAGCCGGGCTGCGCCGTGCGCGCGGCGGTCGAGGCGGGGCGCCTGGACTCCGACCGCCTGCTCTCCTACGAGCGGATCCTCGAGGAGATCAGCGTTCCTTCCTGGTCCATCGGTTCGCGTCGCGAGTCGTGATCTTCGTCATCACCGCCGTGAACGCCTGATCGAGATCGATGCCCTGGGCATTCGCGAAGCAGATCACGACGAACAGGATGTCGCCCAGCTCGAGCGCAAGGTCCCCGTCAGCCTCATCCGCCTTCTTCTGCTTCTCGCCGAAGCGATGATTGACTTCCCGCGCCAGCTCTCCCACCTCCTCGGTGAGGCGGGCGAGGATCGTGAGCGGAGGGAAGTAGCCTTCCTTATATTGTCGAATCCACTCGTCGACCGTCGCTTGAGCTTCGCGAAACGCCACGGGAGTCTCCGTCGATAGGATGGGTGTCGACTCGCTGCTGATCACACCGTTCTCAGGAGAGCGCTACGCCGATGCGGCCGCGCTCTCGCGCCTGATCGCGCCCCCGTATGACGTGATCTCCAACGAGCAACGCCGCCGCTACGCCGCCGCCGACCCGCACAATATCGTCCACCTCATCCTCCCGGAAGCCGCGGGCGACGCCAACCGCTACCGCGCCGCCGCCGCTCAGCTCGCCGAGTGGCGCGCCACCGGCGTGTTCGTGCGCGATCCGGGACCCTCGGTGTACGTCGTGGCGCAGGAGTTTCAGACGCCCGCGGGCACGCGTCACACGCGCGTCGGCATGTTCGCCGCGGCCGCCACCGAGCCGTACGAGACCCGCCGCATCCGCCCGCACGAGAAGACGCATCGCGGTCCCAAGGTCGACCGGCTCGAGCTGCTGCGGGCCACGCACACCAACCTCGAATCGATCTTCCTCCTCGCCCCCGACGCCGACGGCACCCTCGCCGCGGGGTTGCGCGAGGTGGTGCAGGGGTCGCGGGCACCCGACGCCGCGGGCGAGCTCGACAGCGTCGCCATCCGCTTGTGGGTCGTGTCGGGGCCGGACGCCGAACGCCTCGCGGGAGCCGCCGCCCCGCCGCTCTACATCGCCGACGGCCACCATCGCTTCGAAACGGCGGTCGCCTACGCCGGCGAAAATCCCGCGGCGCGGCGCCTCCTGGCCTTCGTGGTGTCGACACGCGATCCGGGGCTCGTCGTCCTGCCGACGCACCGCGTCATCTATGCGGGTGATCGCCAGCTCACCGCCCTGGAGACCGGCTGGCGCAAGTATTTCGACGTGCAGCCGGTGCCCGAGGACGCCGATCCCGTGCAGCTGCTCGCCACGGCCGGGCGCGATCAGACCGCCTGCGTCGTCGCGACCGAGGGCCGCAACGATCACCTGCTGGTGCTGCGCCCAGACGCCCCGCTCGCCGCCATCGTCGAGCTGGGGCGCACGCCGGCCGTACGCTCGCTCGACGTAGCCATCGTCGAGCGTCTCGTCGTACAGGAGATCCTCGCCGCCGGCCAGTCGACCCCCACGCTCACTTACACCCCGAACGCCACCGCCGCGCTCGAGCTGGCCCATCTCGGCAAGGCGCTCGCCGCGATCCTGCTCAACCCCACGCGGGTGGACCAGGTGCTGGCCGTCGCCGACGCCGGTGACGTCATGCCGCCGAAATCGACCTATTTCATTCCCAAGGTCCCGAGCGGACTGGTGCTGCGGCAGGTGGACGCGTAACGCGCAGTATATCTTTTCGCCTATGCCTGGACGCCCGCGCGATCGCATTCTCGCCAACCTCGAAACTGTCTACCGGGAAGCGTACGACCGCGCCAAGACGGCGGGCGACGATCGCCGCATGCTCGATCTCGACGCCGCCTTCCAGCGCGAGCAGCTGCTGCTCGAAGTGTTGCTCGACATTCGCGATGCCTTGAGCGCGCCCCCCAAACCCGAGGCCCCGGGCGTCGATCCCATCGCCGCCATCGACACGATCCGCCGCGTCGCCAAGCTGCGCTGATCAGGAGACTCG
>DATFSB010000020.1:0-3747 GCA_035262825.1 Gemmatimonadales bacterium
GGCGGGCACGTGCACGATCACGCCGATTCGCTGGTGCTGCGCGACGTGACGGCCGGCACGGTGATCTGGCGCGCCACACCGATCACCGATTCGACGGGCCACGTGGTCGCGATGCCGATCAAGAAATTCATCGGGCTCACCGGCGTCGGTGTGCGCATCGTTCCCGAGCACCGCTATCGCGTCACCGTCTTCTACGACAATGAGACGGGCCACACGCTGCCCGATGGCGGGATGGGGGTCGTGGCGGGGCTGTTCGCGCCGGTGCCGGAGGCGACCTGGCCGGTGGCCGACCAGACCGACTCGCTCTACGTCTCGGACCTCCGCCACGCACTGCGCATGAGCGAAGGGGCGCAGCTGTCAAACGCTGGCGTCGAGCACACCCACGACTGATTCCGGCGCCGGGACCGGCGCCTCGGCGGTGCGGCGGCGCTGCATCACCGCCAGCATGATCCCCGCCAGCACGAGCCCCGTCAGCGCATCGATGCCGTAGTGGAACTGGCCGTAGACGACGGCCAGCACCAGCCCCCCCGTCGGCAAGAGCAGCGTCAATCCCAGCGGCCGCCAATAACGCAGCGCGAAACCCGTCGCGACCACCGAGGCCGCCACGTGCGACGACGGGAACGCCGCGCCCCACGAATCGCCGCGATCGAGCAGCCACTGCGCCAGTCGCGCGGGCCACACCTCCGTGGCGGCGTTGTGCGGCAGATCGAAGGCGTATCGCGGGCCGGCCACCGGATAGAAGAGAAACACGATGTAGCAGAGATAGAACGTGATCATCACGCCGAGGATGGTCTGACGGGCGGCGTCCTTGCGCCCGGAGAACCACAACCCGGCGGGCGCGGCGTAGAGAATCGCGTAGTAGGCGAGGTAACAGGTGTGCAGAACGGCGGAGAACCACGGCACCGGCATCTCGCGGATCCAGCGATACGAGACTTGCGAGCCGAACACCCACGCCTCGAGGCGCTGGATCGCCCAGTCGTTCTGGAAGCCGGCGTCGAGCGTCAGCACGCCGATCTCGCCGTACAGCCCCGCGAGCAGCAGCATCGGATACCAGTCGCCGAGGAAGCGCCCGACCGGGCCGGAATGCCGCGCGGCGGGGGCGATCAGGACGAGTCCGACGAGCAGCGCGTGCGCCGCCACCAGGAATTGCCAGTGCGGGATGATGTCGCCCTGGAACGAAAACACGAGGGCGACGGTGGCGATCACGACGTAGCCCAGCGTCCACCGGTCCAGCGCCGTCAGGTTCGACCGCTCCGTCACAGCCATCCCTCCGCTCGGTACCAGGCCGCGGTACGGGACAATCCCGCCGCGAGATCCGTCGCCGCCCGCCAGCCGGTGTCCCGCGTCAGCGCATCCGGCCGGCACGTCCAGGCGGGGGCGAGAAACTCGTCCGCCTTCTCCGCCGACAGGACGGTCGCGCGGCCGGCCAGGGACGCCAGCGAACCTACGGTCCACAGGGCGACTCGCGCCAGCGTCGCCGGCAGCCGCACGATGCGGGGGGTGCGCCCCACAGCGACTCCGACTGCCCGCACCAGTCCGGCGCTCGTGGTCACGTCGGGGTGCGCGGCGTAGTAGACGCGTCCCGCCACGGCCGGGGCGGTGCCCGCGGCGATCAGCGCGTCCGCGAGGTCGCCGGCATAAATGACCGAGAGCTCCTGCGTTCCGTCACCCATCACCGGTCCCCACCCCGCGCGCGCCAGCCGGAAGATGCGCAGCGTTTCCCGATCGCGCTCCCCATAGACGACGGGCGGGCGGACGATCGTCCAGGGAATGCCGGACGCGCGCACCAGCGCCTCCGCCTCCAGCTTGCTGCGACCGTAATTCGTCACCGGCTGGGGCGGCCGCGTCTCGTCGATCGGCTGCCCCGGCACCGTCGGACCCCCGACCGCCAGTGTCGACACGTGCACGAACCGGCTCGCCGGGGCGGCACGGGCCGCTTCCAGCACCCGGGCCGTGCCGTCACGATTGACGGACAGGAACTCCAGCAGGTTTCGCGCGCTGATCCGTCCCGCCACGTGATACACGACGTCGGCGCCGGCGCACCCCTGGCGCAGCGCCGCCGGGGTATCGAGATCGCCGGGGATGGTCACCACGTCGGTCCAGCCCAGCGCCCGCACCCGATCGGGGGAGCGGACGAGGCAGGTGACGGAATCGCCGCGTGCACGCAGGGCCCGGACGAGATGGGTTCCGACGAACCCGGTCCCGCCGGTTACGAACGCCTTCACAGCGGCTTGTCGAAGATGCGATACGTCTTGTAGGGGCGGAATCCCAGCCGCATCAGCCCGTTCACCATCGGGGCGTTGTCCTCGAGGATCCAGCCCGCTTCGCCCTGGGGCATGCCGCGGGCGGTGGCGTGGGTCCAGATCCAGTGGTACAGCAGGGCGTCGATGCCCTTGCCGCGATACTCCTTGATCATGCCGAGCAACGGGATGCGCGCCCGGTCGATCTTGCGCGAGTACCAGAGGATCTTGAGCAGGCCGGGGAAGAGTCGGCCGGACGGGTTGTGCTTCAGCGCGACGTTGAAGTCGGGGATGCACACGCCGAACCCCACCACGCGCCCCTGGATTTCCGCGAAGACGACGAGATCGGCGATGATGATCGGCTTGAGCTGCTTGGCGAGGTGGTCGAGCTCCGCGTCGGTCATCGGCACGTAGCCCCAGTTCTGCTCCCAGGCCTGGTTAAACAGGGATTTCACGAGCTCCACTTCTTCGTGGAACCGCTTCATGTCGAGCGGGCGCAGCGTCACGCCGTAGCGCTCGGCCAGCAGCTTGCCCGCCCGTGCGAAGCGCTCGGGCGGCTCCATCGGCTGCTCGCCGCCGCCCCAGAACGCGATCAGGTCTTTCGCCTTCTGAAACCCGTAGCGCTCGTGCAGCGGCACGTAGAACGCCGGATTGTGCGGCATCAACACGACGGGCGGCCTCTCGAAGCCCTGCACCAGCAGCCCGCACTCGTCGTTGATCGACGGGTTCATCGGCCCGCGCATCGTGTCGAAACCGAGCTCGCGCAGCCACGACGCCGCCCGATCGAACAAGGCGGTGGCGACGGACTGATCATCGATGCTCTCGTAGAAACCATAAAAGCCGACGCGGTCCTTATGGAGCGCGTTGTGGCTGTCGTTCTTGATCGCCGCGATGCGACCGACGATGTCGCCGTTACGTCGGGCGAGGAAATACTCGGCGGAGGCGTGCTGGAAGAACGGATTCTTCTTGGGAGACAGGATGGTGCGGACGTCCATGCGCAACGGCGGGACCCACATGGGATCCCGCCGGTGCAGCGTGTACGGAAAGGCAATGAATCGTTCGAGGTCCCGTCCATGGCGGACGGGCTCGACCGCGACGGTCAAATGACCCCCAACTCCTTGCCGAGCCGACCGAACGTGTCCAGTGCGCGATCGATCTGCTCTTCGGTATGGGTGGCCATCAGGCTGGTGCGCAGCCGGCACTGCGACGGCGGCACGGCCGGCGGCACGACGGGGTTCGTGAAAACCCCGGCGTCAAACAGCTTGCGCCAGAAGAGGAAGGTCTTCTCCAGCGGGCCGATCAACACCGGAACGATCGGCGTATCGGTCGGGCCGATGTCGAAGCCCAGCGTGCGCAAGCCCTCCTGCAGCCGCCGCGCGTTCGCCCACAGCGCGTCGCGGCGCTCCGGCTCGCGCTGCATCACGTGCAGGGCCGCGAGCACCCCCGCGGTGTTCGACGGCGGCAGCGCGGCGGTGAAGATCAGCGGCCGGCTGTGGTGCTTGAGGTA
>DATFSB010000021.1:0-2831 GCA_035262825.1 Gemmatimonadales bacterium
ATGCTGGGCAACATGCAGGACGCCGAAGACGTCACGCAGACGGTGTTTCAGAACGCGTTTCTCAAGCTCGACACGTACGACCCGAAGTACAAGTTCTTCAGCTGGATCTATCGCATGGCGGTGAATGAGTCGCTCAACGCGATCAAGCGCCGCAAACCGACGGTGACGCTGGAGGACGAGCTGGGCATCCCGGCGCCGGGAGCAACCGCCGATCACAGGACCGAGGCGGAGATCCGAGTGGGGATGGCGCTCAGGGCATTGAAGCCGGACGACCGGGCCGTGGTCGTTCTCAAGCACTTCGCGTCGTTCTCTTACCAGGAGATCGCCCAAGTGCTCGAGATTCCGGTCCAGACCGTGAAGTCGCGCCTGTTCACGGCGCGCGAACGACTGCGGCTCACACTGCGCGAACACGTGGAGTAACCGATGCTGAATAGAGACCAGGTCGAGTTGATCCAGCGCGAGATCGATGGGGCCAATAGCGAGGGCGACAGCGCCCGAGCTCGTGCGCTCGTCGCAGCGGATCCGGAGGCTCGAGGCCTCCTGGCCGAGCTGTCCCAGGTCGCGCAGTTGTTCGAGCAGGTCGGGGAGCGGGCGCCGCCGCCCCTGCTGAAGCAGGCGATTCTCGCGGCGCTGCAGACGCCACACGTGGAGATGCCGCAGTCGATCAGCCGTTGGTTCGCCGTCCTACTGCAGTCCACCACCGAGCGTTTGGAGGAGTTGGTCATGACCAAGAAGGCGATTCTCATCGGAGCCACCGCCGTCGCGATCCTGATCGTCGGCGCCTATGTCGTGACCGGCTATCCGCGGCTGGGTGGTGGAGCGGGCACCATCGGCGACTCGATCTCGGGCGTTCAGCCGGCGGCGCGCTACCACGGCCGGGCCCTGACCCAGGGCGACGTGACGCTCGACAACCCGCAGATCGCGGCGCTGTTCCAGAACCAGGAGGTGTTGAACCTGGTCAAGAGCGACGCCTTCCGGGAAGTGATGAAGGACGACGCGTTCCGCACGCTGCAGCAGAAAGACGCCTACCGCGTGATCCTGTCCACCCAGGCGTTCCACACGGTGATGCAGAGCAATGCCTATCGCGAGCTCATGAAAAGTGACGTCTATATTCGGGTGATGAAGACCGACCCGTCGCGCGAGGCACAGTCCCAGGCGTGGCGCGAGCTGCAGGCCAACGTCGCGTTCCAAGCGCTCCAGAATAACCCGTCGTTCCAGGCGCTGCAGGCCAACGCAAACTTCCGCGCGATGCAGTCCAACGCGTCGTTCCAGGCGCTGATGGCCAGTAACGCCTTCCAGACGATCATGGCCAAAGACGCGATGCACGTGCTGCAGGCGTCGCAGCTGTTCCGCGATGTCGCGCAGAACGCGCAGCTCTCCCAGGCGTTCTTGAGCGAGGCGAACCGCGTCGCGCAGTAGCGCCGCGCCGTTCCCGCTGTCCTTCCTGATCCCGGCTCGCCCTCACGGCGGCCGGGATCAGTGCTTACATTCAGCCCCTCCCATGTACAAGACATTCCTCGCCGTCGTCGTCGTGCTCTCGGGCGCGGCGTCTCGGGCACCCGCGCAGTTCCAGACGCTCGAGACCCCGAACCTGCGGCTGATCTATACCTCGCCGCTCCAGTCCTACCTGGTGCCCCAGGTGAGCCGCAGCTTCCAGAACTCGCTGCAGTTCTATTGCCGGCTCTTCGACTACGCGCCCCAGGGCAAGACCACCGTGCTGCTGCACGACCTCTGGCACTACGGCAACGCCGGCGCGCGCCCGCTCCCGGAGAATCACATCACCGTCGGCATCGAGCCGTACTCGCACGAGTACGAGTCCGCGCCCGCGCCCGAGCGGATGACGTCCTCGCTGAACCACGAGATGGCCCACATCGTCACCGTAGACAAGGCCACCGGGTCCGACCGCTTCTTCCGCTCGATCTTCTTCGGCAAGGTCACGCCGGACGCCGCTGCCCCGCCGTCGATGCTGTACGGCTACCTGACCACGCCGCGGTGGTACTCGCCGCGCTGGTACCTGGAAGGGATCGCCACCTACTTCGAAACGTGGATGAACGGCGGTCTGGGCCGCGCCATCGGCCCCTACGACGAGATGGTGTTCCGCACGCTGGTGCGCGACAGCGCGCGTATCTTCGACATCGTCGGGCTCGAGTCCGAAGGGACGACGATCGACTTCCAGGTCGGCGTGAACTCCTACCTCTACGGCAACCGCTTCGTCAGCTATCTCGCCCTGCGTTACGGCAACGACAGCCTGCTCGCCTGGTACAACCGGTCCGCCGGAAGCAGGCGCTGGTTCTCGTCGCAGTTCCGGCACGTGTACGGCCGGTCGCTCGAGGACGAGTGGGGCCGCTGGATCGCCTGGGAGCGCGACTGGCAACAGGCCAACCTCGCTGCGATCCGGATGCACCCGACGACGGCGGCGCGTCCGCTCACCTCCCAGAGAGGCGGAGCGCTCGGCTCGGTGTCCCGCGCCTATTACGACTCCGCGGGTCGCCGCATCCTCGTCGCCATCCGCTACCCTGGCCAGGAAGCCGCCATCGCCGCGATCGACATCGCGAGCGGCAGCATCCGGCGCATCCACGACGTCCAGGGCGCATCGGGATTCGCGGTGACATCGCTGGCCTACGATCGGGCCGGCGGGACGCTGTTCTACACCACCAACAATGCCGACTGGCGCCATCTCCTGTCGCTGGACCTGAAGACCGGCCACGCCACCGTCCTCGAGCGCAATGCGCGGATCGGCGATCTCGTCTTCAACCCGGCGGACCGGTCGCTCTGGGGGATGCGGCACGACAACGGCTACTCGACGCTCGTCCGCATTCCCGAGCCGTGGC
>DATFSB010000022.1:0-5681 GCA_035262825.1 Gemmatimonadales bacterium
ATGCGGAACATCGAGCGCTTCGGATCGCCCACGATCTCCGGGGCGAAGCGCGCCAGCCGCACGTCCAGCTCCTCGATCAACGCCTGCATCGGCGCCTTGACGACCGCTTCGTACTCCGCGCGGTGCGCCTCGAACCACGGCTTGTTGTTGTGCGCCGCGAGGCCGCGCAGGAACTTGAGCGTCGCTGGTGAGAAGCTCATGGGGCCCCCTTCCTGGGGTACGCCGGGGGCGGGGGCACCGGCAACGGATGCTCGCGGATTTGCTGCTGCAGATACGCGATCGCCGCCTGGAGCTGGGCGTCGGATCCGCCGTAGGTGGTATGAGGCAAATTGTCGACGACGGTGTCAGGATCGACGCCGTGTCCCTCGATGAGCCAGCGGCCCTCCGGGCCGTACACGCCGAATTCCGCCGCTGTGGCGATGCCTTTGTCCACGAGAAAATTGCTGGACGAGAGCCAGATCTCGCCGCCCCAGGTGCGCGTCCCGATCACGCGGCCCAGTCCCAGCCGGCGAAAGCCTTCCGTGAACGCCTCGCCGTCCGACGCCGTCCAGGCGTCGCACAGCACGACGAGGTGGCCGCGGAATGCCCACTGCATGTTCCAGTACGGATTCCCCACGCGCGGCTGCCAGTAGAACCACGCCTTGCGCAGCAGCTTCTCGAGCACCCAGCTGTCGATGTTGCCGCCGGAATTGTGGCGCACGTCGATGATCAGTCCGTCGCGGTCGAAGACGGGATAGAAATCGCGCGCCCAGCGGGTGATGTCGGACGACGTCATCGCCCGCAGATGCACGTAGCCGATCTGCCCGCCGCCCGCCGAATCGACGATGGCGCGGCGGCTCACCTCCCAGTCGTCATAGCGCAGGCTGCGCGCCTGTTGTGCGTTGATCGGCGTCACGATCACGTCGCGCGCGCTGCCGCCTCCAGCCGGCGCCACGTGCAGCAACACCTGCTTCCCGGCAACGCCTTCGAGCAGGGCGGCGGGACTCGATACGGTCGCGGTCGCCACGCCGTTGACCTGCTGGATCACGTCGCCCTCGTGTACACCGGCCGACGGCTGGGCGAGCGGTGCCAACGCCGCCGGATAGTCGGGGTCGCCGCGGTAGATGTGCGTGACGCGCCACCCGCCCCCGCCCGAGTCACGCGCCAGCTCGGCGCCGAGCGAGGCGGGTTGCACCTGGTCCGTCCCCTGCCGCAGATCCCCGCCGTAGACGAAGATGTGCAGCGCCGACAGCTCGCTCACCACCTGCGCCAGCAAATCCGAGAGATCGTTGCGGTCGGCGACGCGCTCCACCAGCGGCCGGTATTTGGTGCGGATCGCGGACCAGTCGAGTCCGTGCAGGTGCGGGTCGTAGAAGTAGTCGCGCTCCAGCCGCCACGCTTCGTCGAACATCTGGCGCCACTCTTCCCGCGGATCGAGCGGGAACGTCCATCCGCTGAGATTCACCGCCGCCTTCTCGAGGTTGGCGCTCGCCCCGCTCGACGCGTCGATCACATCGAGCGCATTGCCCTTGCGGATGAGCAGCTTCTTGCCGTCTCCCGACAGCTCATAGCTGCGCACGTCGTCCACCAGCGTCTTTGGCGTCACATCGGTGTTGCCGATGTCGAGCGCCTGCAACGCCGCCGGGTGCTCGATCGTGGTCAGGCGCGTGAGCCAGAACAGCCGCGTGCCGTTCGCCGACAGCGCCTCGTAATTCCCGGCGGGGATGGGAACCTCCATCAGGCGCTGGGCGATCCCCTCGAGGACGATTCCCGGGGTCGACGGCGCAGGCGCACCGGTCTTCGCGGGCGCCGCGGGCGTCTTCTTGGCGGTGTCGGGCGTTGCGGGAGACTGCAACTCGTCCGCCGACTGGAATGGAAAGCGCAGCCCCGGCTGCAGCGCCAGCGCGTAGATCTTCGTCTGGCGATCGAAGAACGGCTCCGGCTGGCGCGGCCCCCACGGCGCTCCGACGAGCGACTGAAACGTCCGATCGGACAGGAAGTACAGCCATTTTCCGTCGGGAGTGAACGCGGGGCTGTAGCCGTCCGAGCGTTCCGTTGTCACCGCGGTGCGGCGGCCGTCCTGGACGCCGTACAGCCAGATGCGGCCGAAGGTCACGGCCGGTCGCACGTAGGCCAGGTTGCGTGAGTCGGGCGACCAGGCGAGGTCGGCGAAGTCGCCATCCGGTGTGGAATCGATCGCCACCGACGTGCGGCGGTCGAAGCGGTACAGCCACAGCACCTGATTCTTGTCGTAATACGCCAGCCACTGGCCGTCGGGGGAGGGGACGCCGTCCCAGCGCAGCACGTGGGCGTCGCGCGTCAGCTGCTCCGGATCTCCCACGCCGTTTGCCGCGAGGCGCCACCATTCCGTCTCGCCGCTGCGATCCGACAGCGCGAGCACCGTTTTTCCATCGGAGGAGAACCGCGCCTGCCGGTAACGCACCTGCGCGCCGGACGCCTGGGTGGCGTCGACCAATCGCCCGCCCGCCTGTCCCGTCGGTACCACGAACACCTGCCCGCGCGCCGTGAGCACGACGCGTGACCCGTCAGGTGAGAGATGCGCCGCGGTGAGGAAGTCCATCGGGTTGGTCACCCAGCGCACGCGGCGTTGATCGAAATCGGTGGCGAGCCGGATCTCGAGCGTCGTGTCGCTGGCCGTCGCGATGTCGTAGCGGTGCAGGTCGGCGCCCAGCTGATACACGATGCGGCCGTCGGCGAGCGCCGGCGACAGCACGTCCCAGCCGCGGTGCCGGGTGAGCTGCTTCAGATCGTGGCCCGCTTCATCCATCGACCAGAGGTTGAGCGTGCCGTCGCGATCGGACGCGAAGTAGATACGGTTCTGCCACCACATCGGCGTGCGGCTCGTCCCGGCGAAGTCGGCGGTGAGCGGGACCGCCTCGGGCGCGCCGCTCGTGAACTTCCAGATGCTCTGGGCCGTGCCGCCCTGGTAGCGCTTGGTGTGACTTCCTTGAAAGGCGTAGCGCGTGAAGTAGAGGGTGCGCCCCGCCGGGTCGTAGCTGCCGTCGCTCGCCTCGGCCAGCGGCACGAGCTCGCGCCGGTTGGTGCGCGGGTCGAGCGTAGCGAGCTGCCAGGAGGGAAGGGTGGAGGAGCCCGGCGTCGTATAGAGGATACGGCCGTCGGGTGTCCAACCGACCGCCAGCGCCGGGGCGCCCTCCCAGGTGCGGCGCGTCGGCAGCCCGCCGCCGATCGGCATCGTGTACAGCTCCGTCGGCCCCTCGTAGTTGGCCGAGAAGGCGATCGTCGCTCCATCGGGGGAGATCGTGGCGCGGGATTCTTCCCCGAGGTGCGACGTCAGGCGTCGGGCCACGCCCCCCTGGATCGGAACCGTCCAGAGATCGCCTTCCGCGGTGAACACGATCGTTTCGCCGTGGATCGCGGGCGTACGGTAGTAACCGACGGTCACAGGCTGTTGGCGGACAACGGGGCTGGCGGCCACGAGGAGAGCGACGAGCGCGGACAACCACGTTCGAGACATGCAACGCTCCGGTCGGCAGGGTCGTGACGGCGGCAGGAAGAACATCGCCCCGTAGCGGGGGATCGGCTAGCGCGCTCCGTCCCGGACCGTATTGTTGATAGTCGTCTTGAGCTCCCTTCTCGAGCTGATCTGCCTCGGACCGCCTACGGCGCGACTCGGCGGCAAGGATCCTCCGTCCGACGTGCTGTGGCGCAAGCATCTCGGCCTGCTCATCTACCTCGCGTTATCGCCCGACCGCTCGCGCGCCCGGGATCACCTGCTCGGCGTGTTTTGGCCCGAGAAGCCCGAGGAGGACGCCCGCCACTCCCTCAATGAAGCAGTGCGGCGACTGCGGGCGGGGCTCGGACGCACTCGCCTCATCACGCGCGGCGAGCTCATCACCCTCCAGGGCGACGGCCTGACCGTCGACGTCAAGGATTTTGAGGAACAGGCGGCGCGGCACCGCGTGGAGGCTGCGCGGCTGATGCGTGGGGACTTTCTCGAGGGCTTTTCGGTCGATGATGCCCCGGTGTTCGAGGACTGGGCGGCGCGAGAGCGGATGCGGTGGCGCGCCAAGGGCGCCGGGGCGCTGCTCGACCTGGGCGAAGAAGCGCTGGCCGTCGGCCGGCTGAACGAGGCCGAAGAATTCGCGCTGCGCGCCCTCGCGCTGGAATCGCACAGCGAGGCGGTGGCCCGGTTGCGGATGCGCGCCATGGCGCTGCGCGGCGACAGCGCGGGGGCGCTCACCTGGTTCCACGAATTCGAGGCGCGACTCGCCTCCGAGATCGGCGAGCGTGCGAGCCCCGAGCTCCAGGCGCTCGCCAAGCGGATCCGCGACGGTCTTGCCCGCCGGCCGGCGGCCCCGCCTGAGGAAACGGTCGCGCTCCTCGTGGGAGACCCGGAGATCCGCAGGCGGGCATTCCAGGTGATGAGCTACGCCACGGCCGGTGCACCGCGCACCCTGGTGATCGTGGGAGGCGCGGGAATGGGCAAGACTAGAATTCTCACCGAGTGCCTCGACCGGGCGCAGCTCGACGGCGCCGTGACGATCGTCGCGACGCCGCTCGAGAGCGACCACGACGCGGCGTGGAGCACACTGCGCGCCCTCGCGCGCGCCGGTCTCGCCCGGGCGCCGGGGATCGCGGCGACCGACCCGGCGGCGCTCGGGGTGCTGGCCACCGTCGCCTTCGATCTGCCGGGCCCCGTGCCGCGTGTTCCGGCGGATCGCGGCGAAGCCGTCGCCGCGCTGACGCAGCTGCTCACCGCGGTGGCGGAGGAGCGCCCGCTGGTTCTGGCGGTGGACGACGCGCACTTCGCCGACGGCGCGACGCTCGAGGCGTTGAGCGCGGCGTTCGCCGCCGTGCAGCGCGGGCCACTGACGCTCGTGGTGTCGTGCGTTCCGGAAGCCGAGCGCGGTCCGGCGGAGCTGACCCGGCTGCGCAGCCAGGTGGGGCAACGGCTGGCGGGCGATACGGTGCGACTGGCTGTCTTCACCGAAGCGGACGTTCGGCAGCTCGTCGATACCATGGCGCTGTGGTGCCCCGACGAGGAGAGCCGCGCGCGCCTGACGCGTCGGGTCACGCACGAGACCGGTGGCATTCCGTTCCTGGCGGTGACGCTGCTGCAGGCCCTGCAGCGTGCTTCGACGATGCGCGACGATGTGCTGATGTGGCCGCGTCCCGGACAGACCATCGACAGCCCGCTCCCCATCAGCGTGCCCGATCTCGTGCGCATGGCGGTGGTCGCCCGCGTCTCCCTGCTCAGCCCGCGGGACCTGCAGCTGCTCCGGACGGCGAGCGTCGGTGGCCGATCGTTCGACGCCGACCTGCTGGCCGGGATGTGCGACCTGGCGCCGGTGGCGTTTCAGGACGCACTGGCGTGCATCGAGCGGGCGGGACTCGCCACGGTCGACGGTTTCCGCTACGCCTTCGCCGCGCCGCTCGTCGCCGAAGTCGTGCGCAAGGAGTGCCTCACCCCGGGACAACGCTCGACGTTGCTGCGGCGCGCCGCCGAAGCGCTCGCGACGCGCGACGACATGGACGCGCGGGTGTTGCGAGTCGAAATGCTCAGCGAGGGCGCGCCGGGACGCGAGGTCCTCGCGCTGGCCGTCGCTGTCGCTGAGGAAGCATTGGCGGTCGGCGCCGTGCGCAGTGCACGCCGCGCCCTCACCGCCGCGGAGCGTGTCGTCCGTGCGGGCGCGGCCGGCGCGGGCGATGCCGCGCGGGTC
>DATFSB010000023.1:0-6359 GCA_035262825.1 Gemmatimonadales bacterium
AGGGCCTGGCCGTTCTCGATCGTGCTGCGCACGATCCCGATCACCTGGCCCTGCGCGTTCAACACCGGCGCACCGCTTGAGCCGTGGGAAATCGGCGCGGAGATCTGCAGCAGCTTCGTCCCGTTCACGATCCGCGACGCCGAGATGATTCCCTTGGAGACGGTCCCCGGGAGCTCGCCGAGCGGGTTCGAGATGACGGTGATGTCATCGCCGTCCTGAGAGCGATCGCTGAATCCCCATTTCAGGGTCGCCGGCGGCGATCCGGGCACGAGCAGCATCATCACGTCCTTCGCCGTGTCGGACGCCGTCGGGCTGCAGCGCCGCGTCTCCCCGCTCGTCAGCTCGATGCTGCAGCCCGAGGCTCCTTCGAGCACGTGCGCCGCCGTCACGACCAGTCCTTCGGCGCCGTTGTAGAAGACGAAGAACCCCGTCCCGCTGGCCATCGACGAGCCGCCCGCATCGAGGGCGTGGATCGTGACCACCGCCCGGCGCAGGCTGTCGAGGTTGAGGCGCGGCTGTTGCGCGACGAGGAGGGCGGGGGCGGCGGCGCTGACGGCCGCCAACAACAGCGGAGTGGTACGCACGTCTTGCTCCTGCAGGTGATGTCGGGGATGGCGAAACCGAACGGTAAAATTTGGCGATCCGGGCCCGGCGACACAATCTTTTTGGCTCCCCACTGCCGGAGCGACCATGAAATGTTGCGCCGTGCGGGCCGTCACACTGTGCCTGCCCGTCGCCGCCGTGGGCCAGAACACCGGGTCGGCACGATCAATAGGCTTTGCGCCAAGCTCCTGACAGAGGAGAACTTGGGCGAGTCGCCGCGGCGAAGCTCATCCTGTCAAGATCATAGCCACCGCGGCTGGGAGGTCGGGCACCACCGGTATGCCGAGCCGCTCGGCCTCGGGAGCCTGCCCGGCGCCCAACCCCGTGCGCACCAGCACGCCGTGTCCCTTGAGCGCGAGCGCGGGACTGACGTCGCTGATCCGGTCACCGACGAACCACGAATGCTCGAGGTCGATGTCGCCGAGCTGCGTCGCCGCGTCGTGAAACAGTCGCGTGCCGGGTTTGCGGCAATCGCACGGTCCCGTGAAGTCGGGGTGGTGGGGACAGAAGAAGACGCCGTCGAGCTGGGCGCCGCCGGCGCGCAGCAGCTCGTCGATGCGGCGCTGCACGGCGAAAAAATCGTGTACCGTGTAGAGCCCGCGCGCGATCCCTGACTGGTTGGAGACCATGACGACCGGCCAGCGCGCGTCGTTCAGGCGGCGGATCGCCTGCGCCGCTCCGGGGATGAGCCGCACCAGGGCGGGGTCGTGCAGGAATTCGACTTCTTCGACGATCGTGCCGTCGCGATCGAGAAAGACGGCGCCGACGCCCGCGCGATCAGTCATCGAGCGCGGCCCGGATCCCTCGCGCGACTGTCTCTTCTTGCCCCGGTAAGATCGTACGTGGATCGAGCACGACCGCGTCGTCTTCGATACGAGCGATGATGGGCGGGTCGTTGGCGCGGAGGCGCTCGACGAGGCGGTCGGGTGGTCGGCGGTCGGGCGGTCGGGCGGTCAGGCGGACCAAACCCGTCGGGAGCTTAGCTTCGGGGAATGCTCCGCCACCGACTTCGGAGAATCCTTCGACCAGTTCGATATCCTCTCCCCCGACGGCCTCTTTCAACGCTTCTCCTCGACGTCTTATCTCGACGTAGTCTGCCGTCAACATGCGAAGCGTCGGAATCTCGCGTCGCGCCGTCTCTTCATCTCTATAGAGGGCGAGTGTCGCCTCCAGTCCCGCCAGCGTGTACTTGTCCGCCCGCACCGCCCGCGCCAGCGGGTCCGTCTTGCAGGCGTCGATCGCCTGCTGTTTGCCGAGGACGATGCCCGCCTGCGGGCCGCCGAGCAGCTTGTCGCCGCTGCAGACGACGATGTCCACGCCGCTCGCCACCGCTTCGCGTACCGTCGGCTCACCCGTGAGGCCCCAGCGCGAGAGATCGAGCAGCAATCCGCTGCCGAGGTCGTAGAGACTCGCCGCGCCACCGGCACGCGCCAGCTGCGCGATCTCGGCGGCGGCCACTTCGGCGGTGAATCCCGTCACCCGGAAATTCGAGCGATGCACCTTGAGCAGCGCGCGGGTGCGCGGCGTGACGGCGTGGACGTAGTCGTCGAGATGGGTGCGGTTGGTGGTGCCGACTTCCACGAGCGTGGCGCCGGAGCGCGCCAGGATGTCGGGCACGCGGAACGCGCCGCCGATCTCGACCAACTCGCCGCGCGACACGATGGCGTCCCCGCCGCGCGCCAGCGCGGAGAGGGCCAGCAGCAATCCCGCGGCGGCGTTGTTGACCACCAGCGCGTCCTCCGCGCCGGTCAGCTCCACGAGGAGATCGCGACAGATGGCGTGGCGCGAGCCGCGGCTGCCTCGTCCCAGATCGTATTCGACGCTGGCGTACGATTGCGCCACGGCCGTCATCGCTTGGACTGCCGCGGGGGCCAGCAGCGCGCGGCCGAGGTTGGTGTGCAGCACGACGCCGGTGGCATTGATCACGGGCACGAGCGACGGCGCCGCCAGGCGCCCCAGCCGGCCGGACACCGCCTCGGCCCATCCTTCGGCCGGTGTCGTGCCGCCGTCCTCCCGTGCGGCCTGCAACGCGGCGCGTACGGCGCGCACCACGAGCGCGCGCGGGTGCTGCGTCGTCAGCGCGGCGACGGACTCGAGGGCGAGCAGGGCATCCACCGACGGCAGCCCGCGGCGAGGATCGGTCATGGGTTGCGCGGCGGCCGCCGCGGCGCCGGACGGCGGCGCAGCGAATCGGCCGCGGCTTTCGCCGAATCCGCGGCCGTCGGAGGTGGCTTCGGCTTCGGGACGACCAGCACCGTGTGGCCGTCGGCGCGCGCACCGTTGAGGTTTCGTGCGCCGCGCACCTCGACGTAGTACTTCCCTTCGGGTTTGAAGGGCGTCTCGACCCGCAGCACGATCTTGTCTTGCGGCACCGGCCGCAGGCGCAGCAGAGCACGCAGCTCGGAGGTATCGACCACGGCCCTGGGGGCCTCCGGCCGGGTCGGGGGGACTCGGCCCGTCGTATCGGCAGTCGTGTCCGGCTTCGGCGGCGGAGCCGCCTTTTTCGTCGTGTCGTGGGCCGCGCGAATCGAGTCGGCGACGGCGCGCTCGCGCGCCGCCACGGAATCGTAGTCGGCGCTCGAGTAGAGTCGAGCGATCTTCACCGGCGTAGAGTCGGGGAGGGTGAGGACGCGCACCACGAGTGAGTCGAGCGGTTGGCCGGGATCGAGCGGCGCTGAAAAAGTGAGGCGCGCCGTGGTCGAGTCGATGGCCTCAACCTGGCGCACGCGCGGTCCGAGACTGTCATGGAGGAACGTCCACAGGACGACCGACGCCGTCGTGTCGAGCTTCACGACGCCAGAGTCGTAAGCCTCGCGGCGGTCGCGCTGCCGGTTGTTGTTCTGATCGACGACGGCGTAGACGAGATAGCGGCCCGGTGGAATCGCGTCGAGCCGGAAGTGCCCCACCGAATCGGTGACGGCGAGATAGGCGATCGTGTCGGGTAGCAGCTGCGCGCGCACCAGCCCGCTGGTGAGGACGTGCTGCTCGACCCATTGCACGACCGTGCCCGCAAGCGCGCTCTTCGGGACCGGCGGACCGGTGCTGAAGACGATCGTGTGGCGTTCCTTGGTCGCGTTGCGGCGCAGATCGGCGATTCCGGGCAGGATCTCCAGGTGGTAGACGCGCCCCGGCTTCCATCCCTCAGCCGGCTTCACGTGGATCGCGGAGCGGTGCCACGACACCTTGTAGGATCCCCGCGTTGGCGACAGCAGCACCTTCGTCGCGAGCCCCGTCGCGGCGCCGCTGGTGCCTCCCGCGGTCCCGCCGCCGCCCCCCTCGTCGATGACGTCGTCGTACTGGATGACGGCGTCGGCGTGCAGGGCGGGGACGACGGCGCCCGATTCGGGATAGACGCCGAGGATCACCGGCGCTTTGACGTCGGGGGGTCCACCAGGAGGCTCGCCGGTGCGGGCGCAGGCGGCTACGCCCAGGCCCACCAGCGCGATCAGCCGCAACCGAGCGCCGCTAACTTGCCGGCCAGGGCGTCGCGCTGCGTGCGCCACGCCTGCTCCTTCTGACGTTCCCTGGCCACGACGTCGGCCGGAGCGCGGGAGGTGAACTGTTCGTTGGCGAGCTTCGCCGCGAGCCCCTCGAGCTGCCTGTCGAGCCGGCTCAGCTCATCCGACAGGCGCCGGCATTCCTGCCCGAGGTCGATCGCTCCGGTGAGCGCCACCACGACTTCGCTGCCGTCGCTCAGCACCGCGTGCGCTCCCTGCAGCGCCGCGCCGTCCGAGGTCACGGACTCGAGCTGGGCGAGGCGGACGATGGTCTCGCGCTCCGCCTCGAACACGCCGCGCGCCGCCGGTCCCGCCGCCCGGATCGCCGCCGCGAGCCTCAGCTTCGGCGACACGCGATACTCGGCGCGGATGTTGCGGATCGCCGTGATCGCCTGCTGCACCGCGCCGAACTCCGCTTCGACCCGCGGATCGATGCGCCGGCGATCGGGCGCGGGCCAGGACGCCGTGATGAGCAGCTCCCCCGCGCGCCGTCCCGGCAGCTTCTGCCACAGCTCCTCGGTAATGAAGGGCACGATCGGGTGCAGCAGCCGCAGCACCGTGTCCCAGGCGTGCAGCAACACCGCGCTCGCCGCGCGCGCGCCGGCATCGCCGGCCGCGAGCCGCGGCTTCACGGTTTCGACGTACCAGTCAGCCAGCTCGCCCCAGGCGAGCTCGAAGCAGCGCTTCGCGGCTTCGTCGAGGCGGAACTGTTCCAGCGCCGCGGTCGCTTCGGCGATCGCCCCTTCGGTGCGCGACAGCATCCAGCGATCGGCCAGGGTCAGCGTCTTGGGGTCGACGGCCTCGATCGGGATCGCTTCCGTGGGAAGATGCGGCAGCAGGAAGCGGGCGATGTTCCAGAGCTTGTTCGCGAAATTGCGGCCGGTCGCGAACGTCGTCTCGAGATCGTTGTGATCGAGCATTATGTCGGCGCCGAGCGAGCCGCTCGCGATCAGCGTCCAGCGCAGCGCGTCGGCGCCGTACAGCCGCACGACGTCGAGCGGGTCGATACCGTTACCGAGCGATTTCGACATGCGGCGGTGCTGCGCGTCGCGCACGGTGCCGGTGAGGTACACCGTCGTGAACGGCTTGCGCCCCATAAAGTGAAACCCCGCCATCAGCATGCGCGCGACCCAGAAGAACAGGATCTCGGGTGCGGTGACGAGCGTGTGCCCGGGATAGTAGCGGCGCAGGTCGGCCGTCTCGTCCGGCCAGCCGAGTGTGGCGAACGGCCACAACCAGGAAGAGAACCAGGTGTCGAGCACGTCCTCGTCCTGTTTGACCGGACCACCGCACTTCGGGCAGGTCGTCTTGTCTTCGCGGTCAGCCCACTCGTGCTTGCACTTCGTGCAGGTGAACACCGGGATGCGGTGACCCCACCACAGCTGCCGCGAGATGTTCCAGTCGCGGATGTTCTCCATCCAGTTGAGGAACGTCGCATTCCACCGCTCGGGGACGATGGTGATCTCCCCCGCGCGGTAGGCGGCGAGCACCGGCTCGGCGAGCGGCTTCATCTTCACGAACCACTGGTCGGAGAGGCGCGGCTCGACGATCGAGTCGCAGCGGTAGCAACGCCGCACGGCGTGCTGGTGCGACTCGACTTTGGCGAGCAGCCCGGCCGCCTCGAGCTGCTTGACGATCCTCTTCCGTGCCTCGAAACGGTCGACGCCGACGAGGTCCTTCGGGACGCGCGGCGTCTGGTCGCCCTGCCGGTCCCCGCCGTCGTCGCCCATCGTGCCGTTCTCGCGCATGATCAGCGGCATCGCGAGCCCGTGCCGCAGCCCGATCTCGAAGTCGTTGGCGTCGTGCGCCGGCGTCACCTTCACGAACCCGGTGCCGAACTCCTTGTCGACGGCCTCGTCGGCCAGAACGGGAATTTCGATGCCGGTGATCGGGAGCTTCACCCGCTTCCCGATAAACGGCGCCCCGCGCGGATCCTCGGGGTGGACGACGATCGCGGTATCGCCGAGCAGCGTCTCGGGGCGCGTGGTGGCAACGGTGACCTGACCGGAGCCGTCCGCCAGCGGATAATGGATGTAGTACAGGTTGCCGCTGGTCTCGCGGAACTCGGCTTCCTCGTCGGACAGGGCGGTGAGGCAGCGGGGACACCAGTGAATCACTCGGTGCCCGCGATAGATCAGCTGTTCCTCCCACAGGCGCACGAACACTTCCCGCACGGCCCGGATGTAGGAGGGGTCGAACGTGAAGCGCGTGCGCGTCCAGTCGCACGACGCGCCGATCTGCTTCAGCTGCTCGAGAATG
>DATFSB010000024.1:0-14176 GCA_035262825.1 Gemmatimonadales bacterium
CCGAAGTACGGCACTCCCGCCAGCGCTCCCACGAGCGTGACGAGCGGGTGAATGTTCGCCCACTTTTTGAAGATGAACGGCCGAACGATGTAATCGACATTCCCCACCACGACTAGCCCCCAGGCTGCGAGGACGATGCCCCAGCCCCAGTGGCCGCCGAGTCCCAGGGCGATCGCCCCTGGTCCCCAGACGAGACCGCTGCCCACGACCGGCAGGATCGCGAACACCATCGTGACGACCCCCCAGAACACGGCGTTCGACAAGCCGGTGATGGCGAAGCCGAGTCCCACGGCCGTGCCCTGGATCGCCGCCACGAGTCCCGTGCCGACGACGGTCGAGATCGTGACGTTGCGAAACCGCAGCCGCAGCTCGTCGGTGTTCTTGCCGGAGAAGGGGATGTAGGGGCGGACCGAGTCCCACACTTCGCCCGGCCGCAGCAGCAGATAGTAGAGGCCGAACAGCGAGATCACGAGGTTCAGCACCAGCCGCGTAGCGGTGCCGATGAGGCCGAAAGCGGAGCTGCCGATCCACGACACCACCTTGCCGCCGAGGTCGGCGAGCTGCGGCCCGATCTCCACGCCCCGGATGTGCAGCTGCGCGATGCGGCCGAGCAGCGGGCTCGCGGCGACGCCGCTGGCGATGTCCTGCGCCTGGCCGACCAGCATCCCGGCGAACGACACCCCCGGCACGACGATGAGGAAGAGGGCGATCACGATCACGAGCGCCGCCGAGAGGCGCGGGTTGGTACGGCGCGCCAGCCAGTCGTGCACCGGTTGGAACACGACGTAGAGCACCGGAATGCCGACGAGGCCGGTCGCGAACGGGGTGAGGGCGACGAGCAGCGCGACCCCGAGCGCGAACAGCAGGATCGCGGCGCGCTGGTGATTGGTGTCGAGGAAGGGCATGGCCAAGACTAGGCGGCGCTTGCAGGTCGCGCCAGACCGCCGGGTTGGTGACGGCGGTTACTTGCCGGCCCGCTCGCGGAAGGTTCCTTTGGTGGGCCTCAACGAAGGAGTTGCCGCATGGAATGGCGCATCGTGGGACTCAACTTTCTCTATGCCACCCTGGGCGTGGTTCTCATGTATGCCTCGTACCGCGTATTCGACCTGCTCACGCGCGGCGTCGATTTTCCCGCCGAGCTGAAACGCGGCAACATCGCGGTCGCGATCTTCATCGGCTCGCTGTTCATCGCCATCGCGATCATCATCGGCAGGGCGCTCAACTGAAGCTCGTGCTCGCCGCCGTCCTGGTTGCGCTCGGGTGCGCGGCGCGTCTCGACGGTCAGCGCGCCCGGGACGCGGACCGCTTCGATCCGACGTTCCGCAAATACACCAAGCGGTTCTTCGGTCCCGCGTTCGACTGGCGGCACTTCAAGGCACAGGGGCTGGCCGAGAGCGGTCTCGACACCGCCGCGCGCAGCCGCAACGGCGCGCAGGGCATCATGCAGCTGATGCCCAATACGCTCGCGGCGATTCGGTCGCACGCCAGGGATCTGGACTCGGTCATCGACCCCGAGCTGAACATCGCGGCGGGGATCAAGCACGATCGCGCGCTGTGGGTGATGTGGCCGCAGGCCGCGACCATCGAGGATCACCGCTGCTTCATGTTCGCGAGCTACAATGCCGGGCTGATCACGATTCAACGGGCGTCGCGCGTGGCACGCCGCCGCCATCTCGACCCGACGCAGTGGCAGAACATCGTCACAGTGTCGGCCTTGGTGTACCGCTGGCGCCAGCGGCAGACGTTGCACTATTTGCGCGTGCTCGAGGGGTGGTTCGACCAGCTCGACGAGCGCGGGCGCCTGGTGCGGCGGCAGCAGTGATTTCGCCGCTGCCGTCGCTCGAGCGGTGCTGTGTCAGTCCCGTGAGGGGTGGTGCTCCTCGTGCCCGGGCATCTCCGGGTGCGCATCCCGCATGTGCTCGTGCATCTCCATCATGTCCGCCCATCCATCCACTCTGCCGCGCTGCGCATCGGTCAGGAGCGCCCGCGCCTGCGCGGCCGCGACGAGCATCGCCCAGTGCGCTCGGCCCATCGCGGCGTGTGCCGCCTGAAAGTGCTGTTTCACTGCGACGGTATCAGGTGCGGCGGCGCCCATGGCATGCGCCATCTCCGTCATGTGAGTCTGCATCTCGGCCTGCGCCGCGTCGTGGGCGGCCTTTGCGACATCACGCAGCGCCGTGAGACGCGAGACCTGCTGCGCGGTGAGCTGCAGCGCGTCCTTGCGTGCGAGGAGATGATCGGGCGTGAACGCCATCGTGCGCATCATCGAGCCCATCATCTCCATCGTGTGCGACATCATCATGTCTCGCACTAGTGGGTGAAACCCAAACGAGGGTTTGGCGCTGTCGGGTTGCTGCGCGGCGAGCGGGGCAGCGACCACGAGCGCGAGCAGCAGTCTGGGGGCCGTCATGAGATCGTCGTCCTCGTGGATGAATGGTGGAATGCGACGCCGTAACCTAACTTCACGCCTTCAACCCCGCGCTCCGAGGTGAAAGAGTTCGTGAAGACGCTTCCGACCCTCGGCGTCGTGCTCAGTGCGGCGCAACGCGCCGCGCGGCGCTTCCCGCTCGTGCTCGCCTGCGGCGTCATCGCGGCGATCACAGGGATCCTGCTCGTCGACAACCACTCCGAGGAAGCGCCCTACATCCGGCTGCTCACCGCCGCGACACTCGGCCTGCCGTTGCTCTTCGCACTGACGCTCACCGGCGAGCGGCGCTTCGCGCCCGGTGATGCGCGCCGTTGGGTGGTGCAGGGGATCGGCGTTGCGGTCCTGGTGGCGTTCTGGGCGGCGTGGCCGCACTGGCCCGAGCCGGTGCAGGTGGCGCGCTATTTCGAGCTGAGCGTTTCCTTCCACCTGCTCGCGGCGTTCCTGCCGTATGCCGGGATCGACGAGCCGAACGGCTTCTGGCACTACAACAAGGCGCTGATCATCCGGTTCGTGATGGCCGGTGTGTTCGCCGCCGTCTTGTTCGGCGGACTCAGCCTCGCTCTTGCCGCGCTCGACAAGCTGCTCGGTGTCGACGTCCCGAACGAAGCCTATGGGCGCCTGTGGATGCTGATGGCGTTCGTGTTCACGACGTGGTTCTTCGTGGGCGGCGTGCCCGATGATCTGGCGGCGCTCGAGCACGAGCGGGACTATCCGGCGGTACTCAGAGTCTTCGCGCAGTACGTGCTGGTGCCGATCGTCGTCATCTACCTCGTGATCCTCACCCTCTACCTCGGCAAGGTGCTGATCGAGCGGCAGTGGCCCAGTGGCTGGATCGGATTTCTCGTGTCGAGCGTCGCCACCGCGGGTATCCTGGCGTGGCTCCTGGTATGGCCGCTCGAGGACACGGGGCACCGCTGGGTGCGGACGTACACACGCGGGTTCTACATCGCGATTCTCCCGGCCATCGTGATGCTGTGGCTCGCGATCGGAAAGCGCGTGGCGCAGTACGGCGTCACCGAGCGGCGCTACTTCATGATCGTGCTCTCGCTGTGGTGGGCGGGGATCGCGATCTACTACACGCTCGGCAAGTCGCGCAACATCAAGGTGATCCCGGCATCGCTCTGCGTCCTCGGGCTGCTCACGTTTCTCGGGCCCTGGGGAGCGTATCGCATGTCGCTCGCGAGTCAGCGGGGCCGGCTCGACCACCTCGTGGCGCAGTATGGACTGCGGCCGAGTGCGTCACCGCACGAGGTCCCGTTCGACGACCGCAAGGAGATCGCGGCGACGCTGCGTTATCTCCTGGAGCGCGGCGACGGCAAAGCGATCGCGGCGCGCTTCGGCGGCTCCGCGGCTGCGAAACCAGTGGACGTCGAGTCGCGCGTGCGCTCGATCATGGCGAGCCTGGGCGTCGCGTACGTGAATCGGTGGCAGGGCTCGGAGGACACGGAGACGTTGTCCCTCTCATCCAATGTCGAGAAGACGCCGATCCGGATCGCGGGGTACACGTACCTGCTGCACCTCTCTCCCGAGACGCTCGGCGATTCCCTGGCCATCGAGCCCGGCACCTTTCTTTCCTATAGAAAGGGGCAGAACGCCTTCCGGGTGACGACGAACGGACGCCCCGTGCTCGACATTCCTTTGCAACCGCTGTTCGATCGGGCCGAGGCGTTTCGGCAGAAGGGCGGCGATTCTCGCGTGCCGATAGCGATGTTGCGGGCGGAGGCAGTCGCGGGATCGGCGGCCGGGGAGCTGTATTTCACCTATCTCTTCGCGTCGAAACAGAGCGGCGAGTGGGTGATGAGTTCATACACCGGGGAGCTGTTTCTGCGGTTGCGATAGGCACACCCCGTAATGAGTCATGGGTTGTGGGCAGGCTACTCTGGGGTCCAGCTCCGATTGCTCAGGGAGAAATCATGAGGATTGCGCGACTGTCGGTCGCCGGCGTGCTGTGCATTGCGAGTGCGTCACAAAGCGTGGCACAAGACTGCGGCGGTGGGACATTCCTGGTTTCGTCGGTGGCGGTGACGGGATTGGCGATCTTCGACATTGCGACCGCGCCTGCGTCGGCGCGGCGCTACAACGCGCGGCAGGTCGCGATAGCTCCCGTCGTCAACCTGCGCGACGGGTCGTACGGGTTGTCGGTCTCGTTGCCGCTCGGCAGGCAGCGGCGCATCCCATTGCCCCAGGCGCCTGCGCGTCGCAAATCCCCATCCACCGCGTTGCTGTTGTCGCTCGGGAGCACGACGGTCCCGATGGGATCCGGGGTGCTGATGAGCACCTCGGCGGGTGCGTGGGTGTTTCTCAGCGGCATCGTCGTGGGGCCGAGCGTCGGGCATTTCTACGCGGGGCACACGGCGCGCGGATTGGGCACGGCGGCGCTGCGGGCGGGGGGTGCCGCGTTAGCGATCTCGTCGCTCGTGGGGTGCTTCAGCGACTGAACGCGACCGCGGACGGCTTACCCCAGGGCGGTGCCCCGGGGCTAACAAGAACTTCCCTGGCGGTTAGAACCCCGGGCCGCCGGCCCGGGGTCAGCCGCGCGTATCGAGGCTCGTCGTTCAGCGAGTCTTCTTCGCCGGAGCCGCCGGAGCCGGTTCAGGCATCGCGGGCAGGTCGGAGTTCCAAATGTCCTGGGACGTCAGCCACTTTCCGTTGTCCTGCACCCAGCGCGCCATGTATTTTCCCGAGTCCACGGCCGGCATGCCCGCGGGACGCGTGGCGCCTGCGGCCCAGGTGTACGTCCAGCGTCCCACTTCGGTCGCGGCGTCGTGCGAGGCCCACACCGACGTGCTCGTGATCGCCAGTGTTCCCTTCATCGTGTTCATGACGGCGAAGAAGGCGCGGATCGAGTCGCGGCCGCGCACGGTGGCCATGTTGGGGGGCATCATGAGGGCATTGGCGGTATAGAGGTCGGCGATCGAATCGGCATGGCCCGTCGAGGTAAGACGGGCCCAGCTGGCGTTGGCGGCATCGATCGCCGCTTTGGCCGCGGCTGAGTTGTCGGGCGGCGGCGTGCCGGCCGGTTTGCATGCGGCGAGCATAGTGGCCGCCGAGATCCAGACGGAAAGGCGCATCCGGTCCTCAGGGTAAGAGAGTCGGCGAAACTAGCTCAGTTGATCTGGACCGCCAACATCAATGAGGTGTGCCCCGTGCCGCCGGTTTGGAGTCAGCAGCGGCTCGGTTCACCCCGCGCCCAGTCTGGAGTCAATACCGGTTGGTTTCACCCCGGGCCGCCGGCCAGGGGTCAGCCGCTCATGACGGCACTCGATCCGGATGCCTCGCGAACTGACGGGCTACATAGGCACAGGCGCCGCGGACATGGGTTCGCGACAGCGATTCCACGAAGTACCCGCGAGCCCATTGTAGCGTCATGCCTCTGTCGAGGTTGATGCGTCTGGCGGACTCGGATTTCGCATGACGGATAAACGACACGAACTCGGTCTCGGGGCGGAAACTCGCTACGATGTGCACGTGATCTGAAAGAACGGCGACTTCGTGCACGTGTACATGCCACCGTGCCGACGCCTGTCTTACGACGAGGCGCACGACATCAGCGTCGGAACGCCTGACAACCCGCTGCCATAGTCGCGTATGCCATGTGAGGTGTACGTATATCCCGAATGCTCGATGAGGCACGTGAGCAACTTTTTCAGCACCCATCAACGGAGATTCAATCTGAGGGTCTACCGCGGCTGACCCCGGGGCGGTGCCCCGGGGTCAACGACAATCTCTCGATTGGGGATCGACGGATTACACTCGGTCGCCTCAAGGGCTTCCTACCGGTCGCCGGCCAGGGTCTTCCGGGAGAGATGGGGGTTCATCTAGTCGCATTAACCCCGGGCCATCGGCCCGGGGTCAGCCGCTCCGGGTGTGGTCAGCTGTTCCGGTGGGGTGGGTCTACCGACGACGCGATCGAATGCGCCGTTGGAGCCCTGGATTTCGCTGGACGATTACCCTGCGCGGCTGACCCCGGGGCGGCGCCCCGGGGTCAACAACATCTCGATTGGTTGATCGATGTTTCATCACCCCGGGGCGGCGTCCCGGGGTCAACCACCGGTGGGCGGGGGCTAGATCAACCGCTGACGATCTCGCAGCGGATCGAAGCAGCGGGCGCCGAGTGGGTGAGGGCGCCGATCGCGATGAGGTGGGCCCCCGCGTCGGCATAACGGCGCGCATTCTCGGCGGTAATCCCGCCCGATGCCTGGATGGTCACCGCCGGACCGGCGCGCCGCGCCCAGGTCGCGAGCTGCTCGGGGGGCTGGTTGTCGACCAGGAGATGCGTCACCCCGGCGGCCAGGGCCTGTTCGAGTTGGGCTTCGGTTTCCACCTCCACAATCACCGGCACTTCCGGTGGGGCACGACGCAATGCCGCCGCGAGGGAATTGCCGTCTCGCGCCAAAAGTCCCCAGTGATTGTCCTTCCAGAGAATTGCATCTGCGAGCGAGGCGCGGTTGTCCACGCCGCCTCCCACACGTACCGCGTACAGCTCGAGCGCCCGCAACCCGGGCGTGGTCTTCCGCGTGTGGGTGATCCGGGCCGGCGTTCCCGCGACGGCGTCCACGGCGCGACGCGTCAAGGTGGCTATCCCTGAGAGCCGCTGGATGAAGTTCAAGGCGACGCGCTCGCCGGCGAGCAGTGCGCCGGCGTTGCCTGTGACGGTAGCGATCACATCGCCGGATGCAGCCCAGTCCCCATCGGTGATTCCCGGGGTGAGCCGCGACTGGGGATCGAGCTCGTGAAAGACGTTGGCGACGATGGGCAACCCCGCGACGACGAAACGGGCTTCGGCGACGAAGCGGGCCGTCGCCGGTGCGGCGGCCGCGGCGCCGAGCAGCCTCGTCGTGACATCATCGGTCGCATGATCTTCGGCGAGGGCTCTGCGAACCTCTGCGATGCCGAATGCGTCAGCCAATGGCGAGCATCCGGTCGATCGCCCGCCGCGCCCGTGTCGCCGTTTCGGCGGGCACGGTCACCCGGTATTTCAGGTCGCGCAGCGCGTCCCGCAGGTTCAGGAGGGTGATCTGCTTCATGTAGCGGCACTCGGCCGTTTCGGCGGCGGCGATGAATTCCTTTTCCGGATTCTGCTTGCGCAACCGGTGCAGCACGCCGGTCTCCGTGGCCACTACGAACCGGCGCGCAGGCGATGTGCGGACGCGCTCGGTCATCTGCTCGGTCGAGACGATGTGCATCCGTCCCGCGGCAACGTCACCCTCGGCCTCGGCGTAATACATCGCGCTCGTCACGCAACCGCACTCGGGGTGCACCAGAAACTCGGCGTCGGGGTAATCGGCGCGGCGCTGGTCCAGCTGCTCGCGCGTGAGACCGGCGTGCACATGGCACTCGCCCATCCACACGTCCATCTGCCGGCCGGTCACCTTCTTCAAATACGTGCCGAGGAAGAGATCGGGGAGGAACAGGATGGGGACATCCGGCGGGAGAGCTCTTATTA
Organism: Gemmatimonadales bacterium; assembly: GCA_035262825.1. Classification (GTDB taxonomy): domain Bacteria; phylum Gemmatimonadota; class Gemmatimonadetes; order Gemmatimonadales; family GWC2-71-9; genus DASTHG01. The sequence goes on from DATFSB010000024.1 coordinate 7,875, forward strand.
CGGCGACGGCGTTGCCCGACGTGCAGCAGTAGTCGGACTCGGCCTTCACGTCGGCTGCGGTGTTGACGTAAGCGACGACGAGCCCGTCGGGGTGTGTGGCGCGCCAGGCGCGCACGTCGGCCGCCTGGATCGTGGCAGCGAGCGAGCAGCCGGCGGTGGGGTCGGGGATGAGGACGGTCTTGTCGGGGTTCGCGATCGCGGCGGTTTCAGCCATGAAGTGCACGCCGCAGATCACGAGCACCGGCGCATCGAGCTCCGTGGCGCGCCGCGCCATTTTCAGTGAATCGGCGACGACGTCGGCCAGGTCCTGGATCTCGGGGCGCTGGTAGTTGTGCGCGAGGATCGCGGCCTGGCGCTGCGTCCGCAGCTCGTTGATCTCGGCGATCAGATCCCGGGTCGATGGAGCGAGAGTAGCGGTCATCGGACAGCTCCCATTGGTCGTGGTACCGAAGCTGGGGGGCCGTTTGGGCAACGCCTCGATCCGTCGAAGGTGGCGGATCGCTCCCAGCCTGGGACGCCGAGCTGCGCGTCACCAACAATCATAATCGCCTGTCACGGGTTGGTGGAGCCCTCCCTGTGCCGAGGTCAGACCCTGAGCACCGCGTGGCTTGCCGCTGCACTGCATTTGCATTACAATGCATTGCATATGGACGACCAACTGACCTTCCGGTTGCCCCGCGCAGTGGCGCAGGCGCTCGCCCGGCGGGCCCGCGAGCGCGGTGTCCCGAAATCGCTCGTGGTGCGGGAGGCGCTGGAAGCCTACCTCGGCACGGGGGGGGCGCCGGCCGTCGGCGTCCCACCGCGACAGCGTATTGCGGCGTTTGTCGGCGCACTCGCGCTCGACCGCGCGGCGATCGAGCGGGACGAGCTGGCGCGACAGATCCGCCGGCGCAATTGGCGCTCCGCTGGTGCGTGATGTCCTGCTGGACACGGGCCCGATTGTCGCGACCCTCGACGCGAAAGATCAGTGGCACGCCCGCTGCGTCGGGCTATGGGATACGCTCCTCGATCGCTGCGTGACCACCGAAGCGGTTGTGACCGAAGCTTGTCATCTCGTCGGGCGGGGAAGGGCGGATGGCGCGCTGCCGCTGGACTTCCTGCTGGCAGCCGGGATCCCCCTCGTCGGTCTGGAAGCCGCGCTGCAGCACGAGGCGGTCCGGCTGATGCGTCGCTACGCGCGGCTGCCGATGGACTACGCTGATGCCGGTCTGGTGGCGCTCGCCGACGCGCTGGACACGGGGACCGTCTTCACCACGGATCGTCGGGGCTTTGCGACCTATCGCACGCTGCTCGGCAGACGGTTCGAGACGCTCCCCAGCGACCGGTGAGTCAAGCTGGCCGACGGTGGTCGGGCGGTTTGGGCAACGCTTCGATCCGTCGAAGGTGGTGGATCGCTCCCAGCCTGGGGACGCGCGTCGCCGCGCGTCACGGGCGATATTGCATCGAAGGACCTGCGGATGGGAGTGAACATGAGACGGTCACCGTGCCTCGGCCTGCTGTCGCTCGCGCTGGTCGCCCCCGTCGTCGCCCAGGAGCATCCGGATCACCACGGGGAACGACTCGGCCGGGTTGATTTTGCAGTGTCGTGCAATGCAGCGGCCCGCGGCGGCTTCGAGCGGGCGATGGCGCTGCTGCATTCGTTCTGGTGGGAGGAGGGGGAACGGGCGTTTCAGGCAGTGTCACAGGCCGACTCCACCTGTGCCATGGCGTACTGGGGGCTGGCGTTGGACAAGTGGCGCAACCCCATCGCCGGTGGCCCAGGTCCGGCCGACCTGCGCGCCGGGCAGGCGGCCGCCCGACGCGCCGCGGCGATCGGCGGCCGCACGCCGCGGGAGCGCGATTATATCGCGGCGGTGGGCGCGCTGTATGGCGACACCGGCGCCGTCCCCAATAGCGCGCGGTTGCGCCGTTACAGCGACGCGATGGCAGGGGTGTACGCGCGCCATCCCGACGATCCCGAGGCCGGAATCTTCTATGCCATCGCCCTGGTCGCCTCGGCTCCGGCCGGCGATACCACGTACGCGCAACAGCGTCGGGCCGCGGCGATCCTGAACCCCCTGTTCCGGGCCCATCCCGATCATCCGGGGTTGGCGCACTACCTGATTCACGCCAACGACACGCCGCAGCTGGCGCCGCTGGGATTGGAGGCGGCGCGGCGCTATGCCTCGATCGCGCCCACGGCGCCGCACGCGCAGCACATGCCGTCGCACATCTTCGTCCGGCTCGGTCTCTGGGACGAGACGATCCGGTCGAACCGGGCGTCCTACGCCGCGATCACCGCGGCGAGTGGCCCCGCGGGGCACCATCTCACCGCCGACCAGCTGCACGCGATGGATTACATGGTCTACGCCTATCTGCAGCGCGGCGAAGACACGGCGGCCGCAGCCGTCGTGGCGGAGGCGCAGGCGGACACGACCGCAGATCCGGCGCAGGGCATGGTGGCGGCGTACAACCGCGGCGCCATGGCGGCGCGCCTGACGTTGGAGCGCGGGCGCTGGGCAGACGCGGCGCAGCTGGCCGTGCGGCTGTCGCCCGCGGCCCCGCCGGCGGAGATGGTGACGCGATTCGCTCGCGGAGTCGGTGCGGTGCGATCGGGGCGGACGGCCGAGGCGGTGGAGGAAATCGCCGCGTTAGCCGCGATCGAGTCGCTGCTCGTGACGCGCGGCGACCCGTATTGGCCCAGGGTAGTACGGGTGAAGCGCCAGGCGATCGGCGCGTGGGTCGCCCTCGCGGGCGGCGATACCGCCGGCGCGCTCGCGGGTGCGCGTCTGGCGGCCGACTCCGAGGACGTCGTCGGCAAGCATGCCGTAACGCCTGGTGAAGTAGTGCCGGCGCGGGAGCTCGAAGGGGACATGCTTCTGGTAGTGGGTCACGCCGCGGAGGCGCAGCGGGCCTACGAACATGTGTTGGTGCTCGAGCCCCATCGGGCGCGCAGCGTTTTCGGCGTCGCTCGAGCGGCGGAGCTGGCCGGCGCACGCGAGACGGCAGTCGCCCGATACCGGGAGTATCTCCAGTTGATGGAGCCCGCAGACGGTGATCGCCCGGAGATTGCCGCGGCCCGCGCAGCAGTCAACCCAGCGCGCTAACTACCAGCTGTGAAATGGGGAAGTGCCGAAATCGAAAGCCTCGACTATCTTGCTTGCTCTCGGGCACGTAGCGCCCTAAAGGACTACTCGGATCGGCTGCGCCGATCCTCGGTCGCCCTAAAGGACTACTCGGATTGGCTGCGCCGATCCTCGGTCACCCTAAAGGACTACTCGGATCGGCTGCGCCGATCCTCGGTCGCTGTCCGGTAGTTGTTTTCGGTTCGGTTGTCGGGTTTCGGTTTTCGGGACGTAGCGCAGTCCGGTAGCGCACCTGAATGGGGTTCAGGGGGTCGCGGGTTCAAATCCCGCCGTCCCGACTCAAACGGCGAGCCGAATGGCTCGCCGTTTTTCGTCGGGACGCCGGGCATTGGCGCCGTCGCTCGCTGCGCTCGCGACTTACCGCTCAAATCCCGCCGTGACGGCGAGCTGTTGGCGCCGACAGCGGCCACCGGGATGGTGCCGCTCGGTGGCGGCCGTCGCAGCAGTCATCCTCCAGTCTATGGTGCGGCGCGTCGGATGAAAAACCACCTACTCAGCTTTGAGCGCGCGCACCACATCGGCGCGCGCTGCCCGGCGCGCGGGTCCCGAGCTGGCCGCGAGGCTCGCGGCCGTCAGCACGACGACCCCTAAGGCGAGCGTCACGGCGTCGAATCGTCCCACTCCGAAGAGCAGCGTCTGGAGGAAGCGCGTCAGCCAGAAAGTGCCCACCAGGCCCAGAACGATTCCCAGGGCGGCGAGGAAGGCGCCGTGTCCCAGCACCATCCTCAGGAGATCGCGTTGCTGCGCGCCCAACGCGAGGCGTACGCCGAACTCCTGCACGCGCGCATTGACGCCGATCGACACGACGCCGTAGATGCCGATGGCGGCGAGGAGCAGAGCGGCCACGGCAAACACGAGGAGGAGCATGTCGGTGATGCGGCGAGCGGCCAGCGACTGGTCGAGTGCGGCCTGCATCGTCTGGACGTCGTACAGCGGAATCAGCGGGTCGAGCGCCGCGAGCGTCGTACGCAGCGAGGGGACTAACTCGGTGAGCGGCAGCGCGCTGCGGACAACGAGGTAGTCGTTCCATTGGGTGTTCTGCGCGAACGGCACATACACCTGCAGGCTCGACTTCTCATCCAGGGCGCCGTGCTTGATGTTCGGCACCACCCCGACAACGGTGATCCAACGGCCGACGCTCGTGGTCGTGTCGCGGCCGACGTGAAACCGCTTACCCAGTGAGTTCTCCCCGGGCCAGAAGTGATGAGCGAACGACTCATCGATCACCGCGACGTGCGGCGCTCCGATCCGGTCGCCCTCGGTGAAAGTCCGGCCCGCGCGCAGGGGAGTCCCGATCGTTTCGAAGTATTGCGGCGTGACAGTCCGGATGTTGGCCACGAGCACGGGCTCTCCCGGGCGCGGCTCCTGCCCTTCGGCGATCACGTTGCTTTGCGTGTTGCCCGGCGCCAGCGGCACTAGGTTGGCGATCCCCACCGCGCGCACGCCCGGAATCGACCGGACGCCGTCCAGCAGCCGGTCGTAAAACACGCGCACCACCGTATCGTTCGCGTACCGGGGATAGGGCACCGGCACGCGGGCCAACACCACGTGCTGAACGCGATAGCCTGGATCGACCGCGAGGAGATTGCGGAAGCTCCTGAGCGTGAGCCCGGCACTGATCAGCAGCACCAGCGAGACGGCGAATTGGGCGACGACGAAGGCGTCGCTCAGGCGGCTCCTGCCGGCGCTCGCCGAGCCCCGGGACCCGTCCTTGAGCGCGAGCTGCAGATCCACGTGAGACGCGCGCAGTGCCGGAGCGAGGCCGAACACCAGGCCGGTGACGAAGGCAAGGGCGATGCCGAACCCCAGCACGAGCGGGTCGATGTGCACCTGGTCGATGCGCGGCACGGTGTCGGTGCCGAGGTGCCGCAGGGCCCCGATTCCCCAGATCGACAGGAGTATGCCGCCGAGAGCGCCGGCGCCTGCCAACACGAAGCTTTCGGTGAGCAGCTGCGACCCGATGCGCCATCGACTGGCGCCGAGGCAACAGCGCACTGACAACTCCCGCTGGCGTGCCGCGGCCCGTGCGAGCAGCAGTGTCGCGATGTTGGCGCACGCGATAAGCAGCACGAAGCCGCCCGCCGCCAATACCACGACGAGCGGCAGCCGCACGTTGCCGACGGTGCGTTGCAGCAGCGACAGGGCGACCGTCCCGCCCATCCCTCCCGGCCGGTGGTCGGGAAAGATGTCTCGCCTGCTGGTCGCGAAGGCATCGCTCATGCGATCCACTTCGACCCTCGCATTGTCGGCAGTCTGGCCCGACGCGAGCCGGGCGATGGTGTGCAGGCACCAGCAATTGAACGACGCGGGGTGAATCCGCAGCGGCAGCCATACTTCGCTCTTCTCGGGAAAGTCGAATCCCGCGGGCATGACGCCGACCACTGCGGTCGGGAAGTTGTCCAGCCGGATCGTGCGGCCGATGACGGCGCTGTCGCCCCCGAACTGGCGCTGCCACAGCGCGTGACTGAGGACGGCCACGCCCGCGGTGTCCGACCGGGCGTCGTCCGGGACGAACGTCCGGCCCAGGAGCGGCCGCGTTGCGAGGACGCGGAAGAAGTCGGCAGAGACGAGGCCGAGGCGGAGCAACTCGGGGTCGCCGTATCCGGTCAGCGTGGTACCCCCCGTGCTCCATGCCGCCATCGATTGCATCGACCGGGAACGGTCATGGAACACCTGGAAGAGACCGTCCGGATACGCCACCTCCGCCAACCCCTTTTCAGGGGACGTCCCGAAGAAGGTGATGATCTGCTCCGGGTGGGGGAACCCCATCGGCTGCAACAGCACGGCGTCGACGACACCGAACAGCGTGGTGGTGGCGCCGATCCCGAGAGCGAGCGTGACAATCGCGAGCAAGGTGAAGCCGGGACGCTGCCGCAGGCCCCGCAGGGCGTAGCGGATGTCGTGGCCCAGGGCGGCGAGGGGTCCCGCGTCCGCATCGCCTCCGCCGGCGGGCGTCAGCGACGTGTCCGTGCGTTCGACGCCGCGCAGAGCAGCGGCGAGCGCATCGCTCCCGTCGAGCTCCAGCGCGGCCAGCGCATGGGCCTGCTCGGGTGTGGCGCCACGCGTGAGTGCGTCCGTGACGACATCTTCCAGGTGCTGCGTCAGCTCCTGCACGATCTCCGCCTCGCGCGCAGGGGTCAACGTGAGGGGGCTGAGCCGGCGCACGATCTCCTGCTT